>JALYTR010000142.1 GCA_030854165.1 Pseudomonadota bacterium
GGCCGTTCAGGGCGGGGAGGAAGGCCGCGCCGGCCGCGTCGGGAACGGAGGCGGCCAGGGCCTCAAAGCGGGCGTGGCCGCCCAGCCGGCAGGCGCTCCGCAGCCAATCGAGGGCCCCTCCGGCGCTCAGCACCATGCCTTCGAGGCAGAAGCGAGTTTTCCCCGCCACGCGGGAAAGCACGAACGGCGGCGCGGTGGGGCTCCTGAAGATGAACTCGCCGCCGGTGCTCAGATCGAGCGTGGCGGAGGTGCCGTAGGTGACCTTGGCGACGCCGGCGCTCTCTCCATGCGCGATGAGGGCGCTCTGCTGGTCGGCGACGTCGGCGGTGATCGGCACGGCGGCGCCGAAAACCTTGGCGGCGGTGACGCCGATCGTTCCCCAGGTGTCCACCAAACGCGGGAACATCGACTCATCCAGTTCCTGATGGGCGATGAGCGCGCGATTCCAGCCCATCGTTCCCAGGTCGAGATAGCCGGTGGGCCAAGCCTGGCTGCGATCGGTGACGTGGACGGCGCCGGCGGTCAGCTTGAAAATCAGGAAGCTGTCGATATTGCCCCAGGCCACGCGGTGGCGTGGCGCCTCGACGCCGGCCAGGACGGCCTCCAGCTTGGCCGCCGCCTGCTGGGGGGCGAGGAAGAAGCCCGCCGCCAGCAGTTCGCGCGCCCGATCGGCGCCGCGCAGATCGCTCCAGATGATGAGGGGTGTGAGCGGCGCGCCGGTGGCGCGGTCCCAGACCACGATGCTGGTCCGCTGCGAGGTGACGCCGATGGCGGCGACGTCGGCTGGGGCGCGACCGGCGCGAACCAGGGCGTTCACGATCACCCGCCGCGTGGCGCGCCAGACCCGCGTCGCGTCCTGCTCGAGCCAACCGGGCTTGGGCGCGCGCGAGGTCAGGGGCTCGCGGCTGAGCCCTTCCACGACTCCGGCCGCCGTGAACACCGCGGCGCGAGCCGTGGTGGTGCCGACGTCGATGGCCAGCAAATGCTCAGGCATCGGGAAGGAGCACGCCGGGGTTCATGATCCCGTTTGGGTCAAGGGCGTTCTTGATCGCCCGCAACAGGGCGACCCCCGCGGCGCCCAGCTCGCGCTCCAGATAGGGTATCCGCACCCGCCCGATCCCATGGTGATGGGCGAGGCTGCCGCCGCGGGCGTCGGTCGCCTCCATGATCCGCCGCCAGCAGTCGAAATAGACCGCTTCCATCGCCAGCGGATCGCCCAGCTGCACGGCGAATGTGAAGTAGAGATTGAGCCCATTTCGATAAAGATGGGAACTGTGGGCCGAGGCGGCGAGGCAGCCCTCCACCGCTTTGAGGGACGCGGTCGCCCCGTCGTAAATGTCGCCGATGTCGTCCCACCCGGCGGAAATCTCCACCGTGTCGAGGACGATGCCGCGTTCGAGGAACTGGTTCCACGACGGCACATGGTTGCGCTGCTCCAGCCAGCGATCGACGATGTCCGATGGCGCGGCGGTAACGCCGGCCGTGGCGGCCAGGGCGGCGACGGCGGTCGTCTCGGCGGCGACCAGAGCGGCGGGGCCTTCATGGACCATCAGGATCAGGCAGGCGCTGGTCCGCGCGTCCAGACGCTGGCTTTCGCGTTCGTCGTACTGGCGCACCACGGGCGGGCACCAGCCGGACTGGATGATTTCGCGCTGGAACTCGAAGCCGGCCCGCATGTCCGGCGCCTCGAAGGCGGCGGCGGCGCGGCGCTCGGCGGCGCGGCGCAGGGTAAGGGTGACAGCAGTTATCACGCCCAAGGTCCCTTCCGACCCCATCATCAGGTGGCGCAGATCGGGGCCGGCCGAGGCGCGCGGCCCCTTGCCCAGAACCACGAAGTCGCCGTTTGGCAGCACCGCCTCGATCGAGTGGACAATGTCCTCGATATTGCCATAGGCGGTGGAAAACTGTCCCGACGCCCGCGTGGCGATCCAACCGCCGACGCTGCTCGCGGCCACCGATTGCGGCCAATGGCCGATGGTGAGGCCCTGGGCGGCGACCTCGTTCTCAGCCTCCAGGCCGTTCTTGCCGGCCTCGAAGCTCGCCAGCAGGTTCACCGGATCGATGAAACGGATCGCGTTCATCGACCCCATGTCCAGCACGATGGCCTCCGCCGAAGCGATCACCCCGCCGACCACCCCGCTGCCCAAGCCAAACGGGACGACCGGGACGCGGCGGTCGTTGGCGATCCTCAGTGTCGCCTGAACATCCTCCACGCAGGCCGGTCGCACCACGCAGGCGGGCGACGGCGCAGGCGTCCCGGCATGATCGCGAACATGGCTCGCCATCCAGTAGTCATGGCGGCGGGTCTTCAAAGTCGCTTCATCAGTCTCCACGCGACCAGGTCCCAGAGTCTCGCGAAGCAGATCGGCGATGGGTGACATCATGCGTTCAAATCTCCGCCGCGGCGTTTTTCCCCAGCGCGGCCATGTCAGTCTCGTAAATACACCGGCATGACGCGATCTCGTCGGCGATCCGGGCGTCCGACCATCCCAGCAGCGGCGCCATGGCGTCGGCCGCCGGGGCCAGGGCGGCGAGGCCGCCGTCCAGATCGAACCAGGCCCGCCCGCTGCGCCGCACCCAGTAGTCCTCGAGGGTGAGAGCGCCTTCGATGAGCACCGCGTGGGCCGCCTCGGCCGCCGGGCCGCCGGGGATAGCGTGGATGTCCGAGGCCGCGTCACCGCCGACCAGCGCTTCGTCGGCGGTTCGGCAAGGTCCGTGTTTGCGTCCCAACGCGGTTTCCACGTGATCGACCACACGCTGGGCCATCTTGCGGTAGGCCGTGAGCTTGCCGCCGGCGATGGAGAGCACGCCGGCCGGGCCCGTCCACAGCTCATCGCGGCGAGAGATGTCGGAGGCCGCCTTGCCCGCTTCGCCGACCAGGGGCCGCACGCCGGCCCAGGCCGAGACGACGTCGGCGCGGGCAAGCGGCGGAGTGCGAAAGCGGGCGGCCGCCGCCGCCAGCAGATAATCCGCGTCCGCCGCCGTGATCGCCGGCCACGCGCTGGCGGCGGCCTCGAAGGTGTCCGTGGTTCCGATGTAGGTGACAGGGCCACGAGGCACTGCGAAAACGCCGCGACGATCAGCGGCGGCCATGATGACGGTGCGTTCGATGGGGAGCGCATCGCGCGCAACAACCAGATGGATTCCCCGCGTCAACCTCAGGCGCGGCGAGGCGTTCTCGCTTTCCATCGCCCGCACCGCGTCCACCCACGGGCCGGCGGCGTTGACGATCACCCGGGCGGCGAGGCGGGCGCCGCGTTGTGGCCCGCCGGGCAGGGTTTCAGCGACCTCCAGGCCGACCGCCCGGCCGCCTTCGATGACGATGGCTTTCACCGCGGCATGGTTGACCGCCAGGGCGCCGTGCGCCGCGGCGCTTCGCACATTGGCCAGGGTCAGGCGCGCGTCGTCGGTGAGGTATTCGGGATAGACCACCGCGCCGGCCAGATCGCCCGCGTCGATGGTCGGCTCGCGCGCCTCGACCTCCGCCTTCGACCACACCTCGTGACGGCGGCTTTTGGGAACGGCGCCAAGTTTCTCGAACGCCCACAGGCCGGCCCGCAGTTTGGCGATGGCGGCGGCGCTCCTGGCCGGAATGACGAAGGGCGTCCGGCGCGCCAGATGCGGAGCGATGGCCTCGACGATCTTGCGCTCCGAGGCCGCCTCCCGCACCAGGGCGATGTCGCCCTGGGCCAGGTATCTCAAGCCCCCATGAATCATCTTGGACGAGCGGCTGCTGGTTCCGGCGGCGAAGTCGCGCGCCTCCACGAGGGCCACTGAGAGCCCGCGCATGGCCGCGTCCCGCGCAACCCCCGCGCCTGTGATCCCGCCGCCGATCACCGCCAGATCGAAGACGCGCGCTTCCAAGGCGTCGAACAGGGAGTCCCGGTTGCGCAGGTCGAGAGCGGCGTTTTTCACGCCGAGGACTCTACCGGCGGCGCCGTGGCGGCGTATAGGGGTTGCATGGGAAAGGCCCCGCCGCGCTCACCGCGGGCGCCTGTCTTTTTTTTGGAGATCTTGACCCATGCCGAACGCCGACACCCCCGACTATGCCACAGCCACCGCCGGCGGCCTCGCCTCGGCTCTCGCCGCGAGACAGGTGAGCGCTCTCGAACTGTGCGACGCCGGCATAGAGCGCATCGAGCGACTGGACGGACCGATCAACGCCGTGGTGGTGCGCGACTTCGAGCGGGCGCGCGAGGCCGCGAAGTCCGCTGACGCCGCCCTCGCGCGGGGTGAACGGCGTCCCCTGCTGGGCGTGCCGATGACTGTCAAGGAGGCGATGAACGTCGCGGGTCTGGCGACCACTTGGGGGCTTCTCGCGGCCAAGGATTTCGTCGCGACGCAAGACGCGGTCGGCGTCGCGCGGTTGAAGGCGGCCGGGGCGGTGATTCTCGGCAAGACCAATGTGCCGCCCCATCTGGGCGACTGGCAGAGCGTCAATCCGGTCTATGGCCGCACCAACCACCCGCTCGATCAGACCCTCACGCCGGGCGGATCGTCCGGGGGCGGCGCCGCCGCGCTGGCGGCCGGGATGGTTCCTCTGGAGTTCGGCTCCGACATCGGCGGCTCGATCCGGGTGCCGTCGTCCTTTTGCGGCGTGTTCGGCCACAAGCCGAGCTGGGGGCTGATCCCCAATCGCGGCCATGAACCGCCGGGGACCGATCGCGTCGATCCGCCGCTGGGGGTGATCGGCCCCATGGCCCGCACGGCGAGCGATCTGGAGCTGGCCCTCGACGTTCTCGCCGGTCCGGACGGCGACGAGGCCAAGGGCTATCGCCTCTTCCTGACGGACGCTCGACGCCAGCGGCTTGCCGACCACAAGGTCCTGGTCATCGACGCCCACCCCATCGCCCGCGCCGATCCGCAGATCGTCACATCGCTGGATCGCCTGGCCGCGAATCTCGAGGCTGCCGGCGTGAAGGTGACGCGAAAGAGCCCGCTCGTTCCAGACCTGGAAGCGGCGCACGCGGTCTATATGACTCTGCTGGGGGCGATCATGTCGCGCGGCGCGCCGGCCATGGCGGCCGTCCTGCCGTCCACGAGCGCCCACGCCTGGATGGACGGCCTCGACGCCCAGCTCGCGGTTCGCCGGCAATGGGCGGCCCTTTTCGAGGCCTTCGACGTGGTTCTCGCCCCGACGTTCGGCGTCGTCGCCTTTCCCCACGACGAGGCGCCCTTCAACGCGCGAACCCACACGATCGAGGGCGAGATCACGCCCTATGCCGCCCAGATCGCCTGGCCCGGCATGGCCACCGTTGCCAATCTGCCCGCCACCGCCGTCCCGATCGGCAGGACGACGGCGGGCCTGCCCATCGGCGCCCAGATCATCGGTCCCTATCTCGAAGACCGCACCACCCTCGCCTTCGCGCGGATGGTGGAGCGGGAGATCGGCGCGGAGGGCTGAAAAATCTCGGCGAGGCTGGAGTGCGCCGTCAGCGCGACGGGCCGCCGTAGCCGCGACTGCCGCTCGTCGAACCCAGAGCGTCGAACGCCCTTTGCTGGGCGGGCGTGAGCTGGGCGTAGAACCGCTTGGTGGCGGCCATCCGCGTCACCATCAGGCCGCGCATCTCATCCATGTTCGCCAGCATGAAATCCAGGCGCTGGGGGGTCGGGAGGTTGGCGGCGTTTTCCTCCTGCCGGCGCATGCGATCCATCGCGCCGGGCGGCGGCGCATTGGCGTGGATGAAGGTCTGAAGCGCCGTTTCCTGATCGGGACGCAGGCGCAGGGTCTGGCGCAGGCGCGTCGCCTGGGAGGCGGGGGTCTGGGTCGGCGGTTCGCCGTTGGCGCCCGGAGGGCCGGGTGGAGGTCCGTATTGGTTCTGCGCGAGGCCGGCGCCAGCGGAGCCCAGCAGGATCGCCGCTCCAACGATCAGGGAAAAGCGCATCGGGGATGAGGGCATGGAGGGCTCCGTTGGATTCCCTTATCCTACACCCGCTCCAGGTGAATGTCGTCTGAACGCCGCCTTGGATCACGACACTGCGTTGCGGCAGGCGCCGGCCATGGCGAAGGGCGTCAGGGCCACCGCCGCCAGGGCGTAGGCCGCCAACAGGGCCAGGGGCGCATCCCACGGAAGGCTGGTTTGAAAGTCGGCTACCGCCACGCCGCCGAAAATCACCGGCGGGGCGAGGAGAGGCAGGACGATCACCGCGATCAGCACGCCGCCGCGCCGGCTGGCCAGGGCCAGGGCCGCGCCCGCGCCGCCCACGAAGGCGAAGGCGATCCCGCCCAGGGCCGTCGCCGCCACGATCATCC
>JALYTR010000143.1 GCA_030854165.1 Pseudomonadota bacterium
TTGATCGCCGCGAGCGGCCGAACAGCCATCGCCTATGAACCGTATGCCACCCGCCGGGCGGCCATCGAGGCAGGCAGGGCTCACCTGGAAGCAATCGACTTGATCGCCCCCGGACTTCTGACGATTGTCGCCGGCTTGACGCCGGAAGGGCCGTTGCGGGGGCGCGTGCTGGGCATGGGGCTGGATGTCGCCCATGTCTCGACCGAAGACGCGGCGGCGCCGCACTTCGAGAAACTCTCCAACTTCGAAGCACTCCTCATCGACATGCATGCGTTTCTGCGGCGCCGCGACAGCCAGGGCGAACAGGATGCCGCCGCCGATCGCCTCTATGGGTTGGGTTTCATCAAGAGGAGAGATTACGCGGGTGATCGCCTGTCGTGGTTTCACCGTCAACAAGCCGCGTCAGGTTTGGTTGTATAAATGACTAAACTGATCAGGACCTTCACAATTGGCAGTTGCGGCCTGCACATTCCCCAGGCCGTCCTGACCCCTCGCCGCTTCATCAACTATCCTTTTGGGCGGCTTGGATTTCGCCAGACGCCATTCGCCTTGTCGTCGGGGGCGGCGGTTCAACTCTATGATTTTTGCGTCGGGAAGCGATTGCTTCCCGAGGCGGTCCGACTGCTTGCCTATATGGACAAGAATCAGCCAATACCTGAGACCAGATATTTAGTTGAAGATGCCGAAATTGTACTTTTGGAACTGAGTACACCGATAGAACCAATGATTGGCGATGCTATTGTAAATTTCAACCGAGTTGCCGAATATATCAGGGATCCTCTCCGAAACTGGGGTGTCGATCCAAAAATTATAAATAACTGGTCGAACGCCCTATTTCAGCTTAGGGGCGATTTCCGCGAAAGACGGGATATACTGTTGGAGAATTGGCCCAAGGGCGCCCCCGATGACACCTTAGCCCGTTTTGGTGTCGAAAATCTGTGGTGCCGCCGGCTAGGCGTGGAAGAGATGGTTCGCGATCTTGAGCAGCTACGCGACCGTGTCGATGCGCCGATACTGTTGAAACTTTTCGACTTCCAATACATGCCCGATGGTCGAGCGATCGAGTGGCCCGCAGGGTTCAAGAAACAGCAGATCGAGGTCGCGGAGCAAATGAGCCTGCCAACCCTGGATATGGCGCCGATAGTCGCGCGGCTGGGGGGGAAGCGGCTGATCGCCGAGGACATGATGCATTGGCGGGCCGATTCATCCGCGCTCCAGGCGCAACTGATGTATGACGCCCTGGCCGACGTTCTGGGTCGGCCCCGCCTGGAGAGCTATCCAGAGGCATCGGGATTGCGGCGTGAGATCGAGATGGCCTATCCCGAACTTGCTCAATTGGGAGAGCCAATTTCTCTTACCGGCGTCATCCAGATTCCTCCGCGCCCAGTTTCCTCCACGAGGCGCGATAAATCTGCCCCAACGCGCTCTCTTCCCACCGATGAACTCGCCGACCGTTTGAACTGGGCGCTGATCGATCTTCACCGCCGGCGCCTGAACGACCTTGGCGTTACCGAAAGCGGCTTGGGCCCCCACTACCAGGGCGTGGTCGAAAAGGAGACGCTGGTCGGCCTGCGTGAGGAGCGCGTTCTCGATCTACTCTCACGTCGCCTGCCGCCCTACGATGCCTATGCGATCATGCGCGCGGGGCTGGGAGAGCTTGCCCTCCTGATCGCCGCCAGCGGTCGGCGCGTTATCGCTTATGAACCCTACCCCACCCGGCGATCGGCGATTGAGGCCGGAAGAACTCACCTGGAAGGCGTCGGCTTGTTGGCGCCTGGCGCCTTGACCGTGGTCGCCGCCTTGACGCCGGTCGGCCCGCTTGATGAGCATGTTCTTGGCATAGGTCTGGATGTCGTCCATTTCGCCAACGAAGCCACGGCGGCGCCCCACCTTGAACGGGTCACCGCTTTCGAGGCTATGTTGATCGACCCGCGGATATTCCTGCGGCTGCGGAGGGACCCAGAGGAACAAACTGCGCTGGCCCGGAACCTACACGACGCGGGGTTCGATGAGCGCAAGGACTTTCCCGGCGACTACCTGTGCTGGTTTTATAGATCGGGTAGAGATTTATCCAAGTTATTGGACTTGACGACGCGACTTTCTTTGTAGTGGTTTCGAAGAATTCTATTGACAGATGACAATAATGTCTGCGAGCCTATTGTTGGTCACCGGGCGGAAGGTGTCAGCCCGACCAGAATGACGGGATCAAGGACCATCAAGCCGCGCACGCGGCGCCCGTTGATCGTTGCTAACTTGTCGGTGTAGGTATGCCGCATGGTCATTTTCGAATTGCCGGCGGCTGGCGATCGCGGCGATCTGCGCGCAATGTCCTTGGGCAGTTGCCGGGTGAAAAATCCGCTGTTCGTCTTGCGCGACCGCGGTGACCTGAGGATCCGAGCCGAAGGCCCGTCGCCGACGCACACGGTGGCGGAGGCGCTGCAAAGTCTAACGGTGGTTTTGGGTGAGCGATCGATCCCGGAATCGCTCACTCCGTATATTTATGAGGGCGATCATAGACCGTCGCTTAATCGTCTTGCGGGCACAATCCGCCACGGTATTGACGTATTCATCATCGAAATTTCCGACGACAAGCAATTTATTTACAACGACATCTGCCTCAATCAAAATTTTGTGTCGCGCAATCTGGTTCAGGCGCATCGTGGCGCGTTGCTGGACTGGTATAGGGAAATCTGCCGCGGCAGGCCCGCCGAGGAGTCCAGCGTTCGGGCGGCCATGAACAAGCTCGACACGGAGGGCTTTTCGTACGGCGCGCCGATGGCCGCCCTGCTGCGTGGACTCAAACTCGAGCGTCGGGACGGGGAGGAGATCGCCCAGAACCTTGGCGACCTTGTCGCCAAGATGGGAGGTCGCTGGATCGTCGTCGGCCCTTTCGCCATCCCCGGCGACGAGGGGGACATCATGCAACGGCGCAGGGCCTTCAACGAGTCTCTGCGCGACGGGGCCGGACGGTGCGGCGCCCTGTTCTACGATCCCTCGCAACTGATCTTGGCTTATGGCAAGGAGACGGCCCTGGCCGGTGGCGGCGCGGATATCTATGAATACGCCGAGACCTTCTATTCCACGGTCGGGGAGACCCTGGTCAGACTGGTGCGCGCGGTTGGGCCGCCCCGACGGCAGCTGCCGGAACCGCGCGGCCAGCATGGAAGCTCAGCGGTAGCGGCCTTGCCGCGCATCGGCCGTTCCGGCTGGGTCATCCGGCTGGAGGCGAAGATGGGAAAATCGGCTCAGATCACGCGACGCTATGCGCGCAAACTGGGCCGCTGGATCGGCCGGCGGCTGCGTCAGCCGTTGAAAAAACGGTAGAAACAGGCGCTCGCGCCCAGGTCCAGAAACGGCTCGCCGAAAAGGCCGGCGGCGTCGAATTCGTCAAGCCGAGCGGCCCGTTCCTCGGGCGATCTGCAGTGGGCCAGAAAGCGATCCACATCGATAATCGCGACGGGATAGGCGCGTAGGCCGGCAAGTATCTGGGCTTTTGCCTGCTCCGTGGTCGTGAAGACGAGGTTGGTGATCAAGGCCATGGCGCCGGATGCGGGCGGCTTCCCATCCGCCGTCGGAAAGCGCGCGTTGACCATCTCGCAACGGCCACCCAGTTCGCGCGCCTCGGCCTTCACAGCGCCCAGGATACCCTCGGCGGCGGCGAATCGCTTTGCATCCACTTCAAGACAAACCGTCTCGAATCCCAGAGCGGCCAACAGGATCGCGAGGCCGCCAAATCCACCGCCGATTTCGTGAGCCGTCCTGGGCGCCCGCGGCCATGCCAGCAGAGCCCTCGCCAGGGCCATTTCGTAGTCCGAGAAGATCGTGCCGCGGCGCAGCCGGACGGCATAAAACCCGTAAGCGCCGGAGCCGTCTTCGCCCAGCGATTCCATCCTCTCAAGGCCCAGAGGCACGGCGATGGCGTCAAGCTTGGCGGCGACTTGCGCGACGTGATCGTCCATCGTGGTCCTTCATGCCGAGGCCGGGCCTCTTCCATGCACAAACCCCCAGTGTGTCAAGAGACGCTGCGATCGGCGCCCCTTGCGCGGCTCATTCAATGGCGGCATGGAATGCGCGATTTCAATCAGGTGTGAGCATGTCGCCAGGAGTTACATGGGGCGCCGCTCCGCTGCCCCGCTTCGCCGCCACCCTCGTTTCCGCGCCCGGCGTCGCCGCCCTGACCCATCTGGAATCGTTCCTGCCCGAATGCGCCGCGCTGGTCAGGTCACTTCGGCCGACCCGAGAAGTCGATAGCGTCGCCGGGTGGGGGTTCAAACCCACGGCCCGTTACGCCCGCCGCCTCGCCGCCGCCCGCGGCTGGCCCTACCTCGCCTTGGAGGACGGATTTCTGCGTTCGGTGGGGTTGGGCGAGTCCGGCGCGCCGCCGATCAGTCTGGTGGCCGACGACCTGGGTATCTACTACGACGCGCGCTCCCCCTCGCGCCTGGAAACCCTGCTGGAATCGACCGGTTGGGAAGACGAGATCCTCCTCGCCCGCGCCCGCTCAGCCATGGCGCGCCTGGTGGAGAGCGGACTTTCCAAGACCAACGCCGCCCCGCCCCTCCGCGCCAGCGTTCTGGAGCGCACCGGCCGGCGACGTGTCCTAGTAGTCGATCAGACGGCCGGCGACGCCTCGATCGTCGGCGGTATGGCCGATGCCGCGACCTTCACCCGCATGCTGGAGGCGGCCCGCTGCGACGAGGGCGACGCCCAGATCGTCGTTCGCCGCCACCCCGCCGTAGCCGCCGGCCTCAAGCGCGGCTGCCTGCCAGCCGGCGCGCTCGCCGGCGCCGTCATTCTGGACGAGGACTGCCGGATCGCCGATATCCTGGAGCGCGTGGACGGCGTCTATACGGTCAGCAGCCTGACCGGTTTCGAGGCCCTGATCCGCGGCCTGCCGGTGCGCTGTTTCGGCCTGCCCTTCTATGCCGGCTGGGGCGCCACCACCGACGAGATCACCTCCACCCGACGCACCCGCCGGCGCGCGGTGGAGGAAATCTTCGCCGCCGCCTATCTCCTCTACGCCCGCTATATCGACCCGCTCAGCGGCGAGCCGAGCGACGCCGAACGCGCCATCGAGCGGCTGGTGGAGTTTCGCGACCGTTCCGACCGGCACGCCGGCTACACCGCCTGCCTGGGCTATGCGCCGTGGAAGCACGGTTCGGGCCGCACGCTACTCTATTCGCCGCGGGGCGAGACGGCATTCTTCTCCCGCGCCACTTCCGCGGTGAAGGCGGCCCGGCGCCGGGGCGGGCGAGTGGTGTTCTGGGCTGGCCGCGAGACTCCGGCCCTGACCGCCGCGCTCGAGACGGGCGGAGCGCCGGTTCTTCGCATGGAGGACGGCTTCATCCGCTCGCGGGGCCTGGGTTCGGATTTCCACCGCGCTGCATCGGTGGTGCTCGACGACCTGGGTGTCTACTACGACGCCACCCGCCCCTCGCGGCTGGAGACCATTCTCCAGACGGGCGGTTTCGACGCCGCCACCCTCGCCCGAGCGGCGGCGCTGCGCGCCCGTCTCGTCGCGGCGGGGCTCTCCAAATACAACCTGTGGACGGATCGCGCCCCGCCGTCCTGGCCGATCGACCGCTTCAAGCTGCTGGTGGTCGGGCAAGTCGAGAACGACAAGTCGATCGTCAAAGGCTGCGCGGATGTGCGCGACAACCTCGCTCTCTTGCGCGCCGCCCGGGCCGTCCATCCGGACGCCTTCATCGTCTTCAAGCCCCATCCCGACGTCGAGGCCGGCAACCGCGTCGGCGCCGTGCCACCTCACGAAGTGGCGGCGCTAGCCGACGCCGAGGCCACGGGCGCGGACATCGACGTCTGCCTTTCCCTCGCCGACGGCGTGGCGACCATGACCTCCCTTGCCGGCTTCGAGGCGCTGTTGCGCGGCAAGCCGGTATGGACCTTCGGACGCCCATTCTTCGCCGGCTGGGGCCTTACCCATGACAGCTTGGATTTTCCAAGGCGCGGCCGAACTCTGACCCTCGACGAACTGGTCGTCGGCACGTTGATCGCCTACCCGATCTATATCCACCCGCCAACCGGCCTGCCCTGCGGGCCGGAGGATCTCGTCGCCTTCCTCGAACACGATCGTCTCGCCGCCCCCGACGCCGGCCCCCGCCGCCTGCGCTACTTCCGCGCCGTCTGGGAGAGCCTGCGCCGCCAGCCGAAGGCGCGGTACTAGGGAGGACGTGGGCGCGACGCCCCCTCCGCCGCCCGCTCGATCCGCATCGGCAAGGCGGCCTCGGCC
>JALYTR010000144.1 GCA_030854165.1 Pseudomonadota bacterium
GCCCTACTCCGCCCCCGCCTGAACCATCGGCCCGCTGTCCAGCCCCTTGGCCGCGACATCGCGGTCGACGAATTCGATCACCGCCATGGGGGCGTTGTCGCCGTGGCGGAAGCCGGCCTTGAGGACGCGGATATAGCCGCCGGCGCGCGCCTTGTAGCGGGGACCGAGGGTAGTGAACAGCTTGCCCACCTGGGCGAGGTCGCGCACCTGGGAGATGGCTTGGCGCCGCGCGTGCAGGTCGCCGCGCTTGGCGAGGGTCACCAGTTTTTCGACGAAGGGGCGAAGCTCCTTGGCCTTGGGCAGGGTGGTGACGATCTGTTCGTGCTTGATGAGGCTGGCCGACATGTTGGCGAACATGGCGGTGCGGTGGGCCGAGGTGCGACCCAGTTTGCGGCGCGCGTAACCATGACGCATGTCAGTCTCTCCTTGAAAAGAAAGTCGGGCCGTCTCGCGAGGGGCCGAATATCAGACTTTAGACTTGATCCTCGAACTTCTTGGCCAGGTCGTCGATGTTTTCCGGCGGCCAGTTGGGCACCTCCATGCCCAGATGCAGGTTCATGTTGGCCAGCACCTCCTTGATCTCGTTCAGCGACTTGCGGCCGAAATTGGGGGTGCGGAGCATCTCGCCCTCGGTCTTCTGGATCAGATCGCCGATATAGACGATGTTGTCGTTCTTCAGGCAGTTGGCCGAACGGACGGAGAGTTCCAGTTCATCGACCTTCTTGAGCAGGGCCGGATTGAACGGCAGTTCCGGCTTGGCCTCGCCGTCCAGCTTCTTCTTGGGCTCGTCGAAGGTGATGAACACCTGGAGCTGGTCCTGCAGGATGCGGGCGGCGTAGGCCACCGCGTCCACCGGCGAGACCGCGCCGTTGGTCTCCACTTCCATCACCAGTTTGTCGTAGTCGAGGCTCTGGCCCTGGCGGGTCGGCTCGACGCGATAGGCCACGCGCTTGACCGGGCTGTAGAGAGCGTCCACCGCGATCAGGCCGATGGGCGCGTCCTCGGGGCGGTTCTTTTCGGAGGGCACATAGCCCTTGCCGTTCTGGACGGTGAATTCGATGCGCACCGAGGCGCCCTCGTCGAGGGTCAGGAGGACATGCTTGGGGTTGAGGATCTCGATATCCGACGCCGCCTCGATCTGGCCGGCGGTGACCGGGCCCGGACCGGTGGCGCGCAGGGTCATCCGCTTGGGGCCCTCGGCGTGCATGCGCAGAGCGAGCTGCTTGATGTTGAGGACGATATCGACCACATCCTCGCGCACCCCCTCCAGGGACGAGAATTCGTGCACCACGCCGTCGATCTGGATGGCGGTCACCGCCGCGCCTTGCAGGCTGGAGAGCAGCACCCGACGCAGGGAGTTGCCCAGGGTGACGCCGAAGCCGCGCTCCAGGGGTTCGGCGACAATGCGCGCCTTGCGCGCGCCGTCCGCGCCCTGCTCGATCATCGGCTTTTCGGGGCGGATGAGTTCGTTCCAGTTTCTCTCGATCACGGGGAAGTTTCCTAGCAAGAACGCGGCTTCGCCGGCCGCGGGGGATCGGGCCGGCGACAAAAGATCAGGGACGTGCGGCTCTAGACGCGCCGACGTTTGGGCGGGCGGCAACCGTTATGGGGAATGGGTGTGACATCGCGGATGGTGGTGATCGTCATGCCGGCCGCCTGCAGGGCGCGCAGGGCCGATTCACGCCCAGATCCCGGGCCGGACACATTGACTTCCAGGGTGCGCACGCCGTGTTCGGCGGCCTTCTTGCCGGCGTCCTCGGCGGCCATCTGGGCGGCGTAGGGGGTCGATTTGCGCGACCCCTTGAAGCCCATGGCGCCGGCGCTGGACCAGGAAATGGCGTTGCCCTGCGCGTCGGTGATGGTGATCATGGTGTTGTTGAACGAGGCGTTCACGTGCGCCACGCCCGAGGTGATGTTCTTGCGCTCGCGCTTTTTGACGCGAACCGGTTCTTTTGCCATGTCTTAAGGGGCTCTCTTACTTCTTCTTGCCGGCGATCGGCCTGGCGGGGCCCTTGCGCGTGCGGGCGTTGGTGTGGGTGCGCTGGCCGCGGACCGGCAGCCCCTTACGATGCCGCAGGCCGCGGTAGCAGGCCAGGTCCATCAGGCGCTTGATGTTCACCGCCGTCTCGCGGCGAAGATCGCCCTCGACCTGATAGTCGCGATCGATCGCCTCGCGGATGTGGATCACTTCCTGATCGGTCAGCTGGTTGACCCGCCGACTGTCGTCGATGCCGACCTTGCCGACGATCTGGCGGGCCTTGGTCTGGCCGATGCCATGAATGTACTGCAGCGCGATGACGACGCGCTTGTTGGTCGGAATGTTGACGCCAGCGATACGGGCCACGCAGCTTCTCTCCTGGTCACGCCGATAAGCGCGAAAAGCGCACCCGGCCCTGCCGCCCTTAAAGGGGCGGGGCCGGCGCGCCAATCGCGCCCTTTCGCGGAAGAGGCTTGTTATAGGTATTGTTGGCGAGGGGTCAAGGAGGGCGGCGATGAATTTGCCGCGCCGCCGCAGGCGCCGCCGGCGCCTTGAGGGGGCGATTCTAGAATCGCGGCCCGTCCATCGCCGCGTCGATCGCCGCGGCGACGGCTTCCAGGCTGGCCATGCCGTCGAGCTCCACCAGCTTGTTGTGCGCCTGATAGTAGGGAAGCACGGAGGTGGTGTCGCGGTTGTAGGCCACGAGCCTCTGCTCGAAGGCGGCGGGGTTGTCGTCGGGCCGGCCCGTCTGGGCGAAGCGGCCGGCGATGCGGCTCTTGAGCGCCGCTTGGTCGACCTTCAGGCGGATGACCAGATCGATCCGGTGGTCGCGCCGCGAGAGCATGGCGTCGAGCGCTTCGGCCTGGGCCAGGGTGCGGGGAAAGCCGTCGAAGATGGCCCCGCCGGCGGCGTCCAGTTCGGGCAGGCGCTCCTCGATGAGGCCGATGACGATCTCGTCGGGAACCAGGTCGCCGCGCTCCATGATTCCTTCCACCCGCCGCCCCAGGGCCGAGCCCGAGGCGATGGCGGCGCGCAGGATGTCGCCGGTGGAGAGCTGGACCATGCCCCGCGCTTCGACCAGACGCTTGGCCTGGGTCCCCTTGCCCGCCCCCGGCGGCCCGAAAAGGATCAGGTTCATGCTTGCCCCCTTCCCTCGGCGCGACTCACGATCAGGCTCGAGACACTCAGTCTAGCGCCGTCCGCCGCGGAGTTTGGATTTTTTGATCAGGCCTTCATACTGGTGGGCCAGCAGATGGGACTGGATCTGCGCCACGGTGTCCATGGTGACCGAAACCACGATCAGGATCGAGGTGCCGCCAAAGGCGTAGGTCCCGCTCGATCCGGCCAGCAGTTCGGGGAGCAGGCAGACCATGGCGACATAGATCGCCCCGATCAGGGTCAGGCGGGTGAGCACATAGTCGATGTATTCCGCCGTCCGCTTGCCCGGCCGGATGCCCGGCAGGTTGCCGCCGTATTTGCGCAGGTTTTCCGCGGTGTCCTCCGGATTGAACACCACCGATGTGTAGAAGAAGCAGAAGAAGATGATCAAGGCGCCATAGAGCACGATGAACAGCGGCTTGCCGTGGGTCATCTGGCCGACCACCAGGGGAAGCCATTGCGCCCAGTCGGGCAGCTTGGCGCTGGCCAGGAATCCGAGGGCGGTGGCCGGCAGCAGCAGGAGGGAGGAAGCGAAGATCGGCGGAATCACCCCCGAGACGTTGATCTTCAAGGGCAGGAAGGAATTCTCTCCCCCCATCATCCGGTTGCCGACCTGGCGCTTGGGATAGACGATGAGGAGCCGCCGCTGGGCGCGCTCCATGAACACGATGAACAGGATCACCGCCACGGCCAGGGCGAGATAGCCGAAGATCTGCACCGTCTTGGACGAATCCAGGCGCGCCGCCTGCAACAGATTCCAGATCCCCACCGGCAGGCGCGCCACGATGCCGGCGAAGATGATCAGGGAAATCCCGTTGCCGACCCCGCGGCTGGTCATCTGCTCGCCCAGCCACATCAGGAACATGGTGCCCCCGGTCAGGGTGACCACGGTGGAGAGAATGAAGAAGATGCCCGGCTGATCGACGATGCCTGGGCTGTTCGAAAGGCCCACCGCGATCCCGAACGACTGGAAGACGGCCAGGAAAACAGTGAGATAGCGGGTGTACTGATTAAGCTGCTTTCGCCCCGCCTCGCCGCCTTCCTTGCGCAGCTTCTCCCACGGCGGATAGGTCGTCTGCAGAAGCTGGACGATGATCGAAGCCGAGATATAGGGCATCACGTTCAGGGCGAAGATCGCCATGCGCGACACCGCGCCGCCCGAAAACATGTTGAACATGCCCAGGATGCCGCCCGACTGCTTGCCGAACAGGGCCGCGAATTGGAGCGCGTTGATCCCCGGGATGGGGATGTAGGTCCCCACCCGATAGATCACCATGGCGATCAGGGTGAACCAGATGCGCTTATGAAGCTCCGTCGCCTTCTGAAAGGCCCCGAAGTTCATGTTGGCGGCGAGTTGCTCGGCGGCCGAAGCCATTCATTTCCCTTTGGACTGGTTCGCTTGAACTATCAGATAGGACGCCGGCGATCGGCAAGCGAGGCCGAAATCGCCCGCGAGGCGGAGCTTCTAGGCTTCGGGAGCGCTCTTGGGCTCGGGCTTTGTCACCGTGAGCTTGCCGCCGGCCTTTTCCACCGCCGCGCGGGCGCTGGCCGAGGCGGCGTAGACGGTGATGTCGAGCTTGGCGGTGAGCGCCCCCTTGCCCAACAGCTTCACCCCGTCCTTCTGTCGGCGAAGAATGCCGCAAGCGACCAGGACCGCGCCGTCGATGGGCTTTTTTGGATCGAGCTTGCCGGCGGCGATCGCCTGTTCCAGGCGCCAGAAATTCACCTCGGCGAATTGCTTGGCGAAAGGATTGTTGAAGCCCCGCTTGGGCATGCGCATGTGGAGCGGCATCTGGCCGCCCTCGAAGCCGGCGATGGCCACGCCCGAACGCGCCTTCTGACCCTTGACGCCGCGTCCGGCCGTCTTGCCCTTGCCCGAACCGGGACCGCGGCCAACCCGCATCCGGTTCTTGGTGGAACCGGGGCTGGGTGAAAGTTCATTGAGCTTGGTCACGGGCGCCTCTCCTCTCAAGAGATATGTCGCCGGGCGAAGCGCCCGACTCGGCTTGAAGTGAATGAACGGCGGTGGACTAGCCCACCACCTCGACCATGTGCGCGACCTTGGCGATCATGCCGCGGACCGATGGAGTGTCTTCCAGAACGGCGGTGCGGCCGATGCGGTTGAGGCCGAGGCCCACCAGGGTGGCGCGCTGGTCGGACTTGCGGCGGATCGGGCTCGCGGTCTGGCGGACCGTGACTTTGGCGGCGGCTTCGGCCATCTGCATGCGTCCTTCTTAAGCTTCCGCCGTATCGGCGGCGCCGGCCCCGTCGGCGCGGCGGCCGACGATCTCGGCGACCTTCTTGCCGCGCTTGGCGGCCACCTGGCGAGGCGAAGCCTGGACCTTCAGGGCTTCGAACGTGGCGCGGATCATGTTGTAGGGGTTGGACGAGCCCACCGACTTGGCGACCACGTCCTGGACGCCCAGGGTTTCAAGGACGGCGCGCATGGGACCGCCGGCGATCACGCCCGTTCCGGCCGGGGCCGAGCGCATCATGATCTTGCCCGCCCCCCAGCGGCCATGGCCGTCATGGTGCAGGGTGCGCGATTCGCGCAGAGGCACTCGGATCATCGACTTCTTGGCTTCCTCGGTCGCCTTGCGGATCGCTTCGGGCACCTCGCGCGCCTTGCCATGGCCAAAGCCGACCCGGCCCTTCTGATCGCCCACCACCATCAGGGCCGCGAAGGAGAAGCGCCGGCCACCCTTCACCGTGGCGGCCACCCGGTTGATGTGCACCAGTTTTTCGACGATGTCGCCCTCGCCGCGCTCCTCGGGCTTGTTGCGGTCGCGCCGGTCGCGGCGGTCGCCGCCGCCGCGCTGTTGTTCGCCACGGGCCATGCTGTCTTCTCTTTTCCCTTAGAAATTCAGGCCAGCTTCGCGGGCCGCGTCGGCGAGCGCCTTGATCCGGCCGTGATAGATGTAGCCGCCGCGATCGAAGACCACGTCCTTGAGACCCTTGTCGATGGCCCGCTTGGCGAGAAGGGCGCCGACCTTGGCGGCGGCCGCCTTGTCCGCGCCCTTGGCGTCCTTGGCGGTTTCCAGAGAGGACGCCGCGGCCACGGTGACGCCGGCCCGATCGTCGATGATCTGGGCATAGATATTCTTGGATG
>JALYTR010000145.1 GCA_030854165.1 Pseudomonadota bacterium
GGCGCGGGCCGTCCGGCCCCCGATGCGGCCGGTCCCGAGATTCAGCGCGCCGCGCGCCAGGCGCCCAGACCGGGCAGCCTCAATCTCGACCGCCGCCCAGATTTCGACGAAGAGGATGCGCGCAAGGGCAAGACGGGGGCTGGAAAGGCCGTCTCGCGCCTGAGGGGCGAACCTCGGCGCCGCGAAGGTCGTCTCACCATTCAGGCCGTCGCCGGCGACGACGAGGGCGCCGTCGAGCGCATGCGGTCCCTGGCCTCGGTGCGCCGAGCCCGCGAGCGGGAACGCGAAAAGCGCAAGGGGGGTGGCCAAGAAGCCGCCAAGGGCGCCCGCGAAGTCGTCATCCCCGACGTCATAACGGTGCAGGAACTGGCCGGCAGGATGGCCACCCGCGGCGTTGAAATCATCAAGTTCCTGGCCCGCGAGGGTATGATGCTCAAGAACACCGATGTGATCGAGTCCGACACCGCCGAGCTGGTGGCCACTGAATTCGGCCATACCGTCCGGCGCGTCTCGGAAAGCGATGTGGAGGCCGGCTTCCTGGCCGAAGCCGACGACGATGGCGAGGCGACGGCCCCCCGCCCGCCCGTGGTGGCGGTCATGGGTCATGTCGATCACGGCAAGACCAGTCTTCTGGACGCCCTGCGCGCAACGGATGTCGCGGCGGGCGAACACGGCGGGATCACCCAGCACATCGGCGCCTATCAGGTGCGGCTCGAGGATGGGGAGCGCGTCACCTTCCTCGACACTCCCGGCCACGCCGCCTTCAGCGCCATGCGCGCCCGCGGCGCCAACGTCACCGACATCGTCATCCTGGTGGTGGCGGCCGACGACGGGGTCATGCCCCAGACCGTGGAGGCCATCCAGCACGCCAAGGCGGCCGGCGCGCCGATGATCGTGGCGATCAACAAGATCGACAAGACTGACGCCGATCCCACCCGGGTGATCAACGAACTTTTGCAGCACGAGATCGTGGTCGAAAGCCTGGGCGGCGAGACCCAGGCCATTCAGGTGTCGGCGCTCGAGAAACTTGGCCTGGACGATCTGATGGAAGCCATCCTTCTGCAGGCCCAGGTCATGGAGCTCAAGGCAAACCCCGACCGAACCGCCGAAGGGGTGGTCATCGAATCCAAGCTTGATCGCGGGCGCGGCGCGGTCGCCACCGTCCTGGTCAAGCGCGGCACCTTGCGGCGCGGCGACATCGTGGTCGCCGGGGCCAGCGCGGGGCGGGTTCGCGCCCTGATCAACGAGCGGGACGAACCGGTCGCCGAAGCGGGTCCTTCCGTGCCGGTGGAGATTCTTGGCCTCGACGGCGCGCCAGATCCCGGCGAGCCTTTCGCCGTGGTGGAGAACGAGGCGCGGGCCCGGGAACTCACCGAATACCGCATTCGGCAGAAGCGCGAGCGCTCGCTCAATCCGGTGGGCGCGGGCGGATCGCTGGCCGACATGATGGCCAAGCTGGCCGACAAGAAGGTTTCGGAACTTCCCCTGGTGGTGAAGGCCGACGTCCAGGGCTCGGCCGAGGCGATCGTCGGCTCGCTCGACAAGCTCGGCACCGACGAAGTGCGCGCACGGATCATTCTCTCCGGCGCCGGAGGGATCAACGAGAGCGACGTGATGCTGGCCAAGGGGGCCGGCGCGCCGATCCTCGGGTTCAACGTCCGCGCCTCCAAACAGGCCCGCCAGCTGGCCGAGCACGAGGGTGTGGAGATTCGCTACTACGCGATCATCTACGATCTCATCGACGACATCAAAGGCGTCCTCTCGGGCATGCTCGCGCCGATCCAGCGCGAAACCTTCCTGGGCGCCGCCGAGGTTTTGCAGGCCTTCGACATCTCCAAGGTCGGTCGCATCGCCGGCTGCCGCGTCCGCGAGGGGGTGGTGCGGCGCGGGGCGCGGGTGCGGATCATCCGCCAGGACGTCGTCGTGCTGGAACTGGGCACCCTGCAGACTCTCAAACGCTTCAAGGACGAGGTCGCCGAGGTGATTTCCGGCCAGGAATGCGGCATGGCCTTCGCCGGTTTCCAGGACATCAAGGCCGGCGACCTCATCGAGTGCTTCACGGTGGAAGAGGTCAGGCGGACGCTGTAGAATTCCTTCTCCCCTTGCGGGAGAAGGTGTCGCGAAGCGACGGATGAGGGGTTTTCCACGGCCTCTCCGCGAAAGGCCATCCGCCATCGGCGAGAAGAGCGCGACCCCTCATCCGACCCGCTACGCGGGGAATGGTCTTCTCCCGCAGGGGGAGAAGGGCGCTAATCCTTCCCGCGCGCCTTCTTGCCCGATCTCTGCGCCTTGGTGATCGCCACCCATTGGCGGCGGCGGGCGGCCCGCAGGGCGGGATCCTCCTTGGCGTCCGCGAACGCGAGTTCGCGTTGGAGTTTCCGATAATTCTGCCAGCGGCCATCATCCAGCGCGCCGCGTTCCAGCGCCGCGCGCACCGCGCAACCGGGCTCGTTGGTGTGGCCGCAGTCGCCGAAGTTGCACGACGCCGCCAGAGACTCGATGTCCTCGAAAACGGCGGCGACGCCTTCGTCGCTGTCCCAAAGGCCAAGCTCGCGCATACCCGGCGTGTCCAGCAGCAGGCCGCCGCCCGGCAGGGCGATCAATTCACGGTGCGAGGTGGTGTGGCGTCCGCGCCCGTCGGCCTCGCGCACCGCGCCGGTCGCCATGCGTTCGCTCCCCATGAGGGCGTTGAGCAGGGTCGATTTGCCCACCCCCGAACTGCCGACCATCACCGCCGTGCGGCCTGGCGCCAGATAGGCGCGCACGGCGTCCAATCCCTCGCCGGTGCGCGAAGAGATGGCCAGCACGGGCGCCCCGACCGCCATGGTCTCGACCTCGGCCACGGCGGCGGCGACATCGGGGCAAAGATCGGCCTTGGTCAGCACCACCACGGGCGTGGCCCCGCTCTGCCAGGCGCTGGCTAGATAGCGCTCCAGGCGCCGCGGGTTGAGGTCTCCGTTGAGCGCCGCGACGAGAAACGCCAGATCGACATTGGCCGCCACCACCTGTATCCCGCCGCCCGGCCCCGCCGCCTTGCGGGTGAAGGCGGTCCGACGCGACAGGACGTGATGGATGATGGCCAGCTCGCCCGGCCCTCCGTCAGCCAGCGCTACCCAGTCGCCGGCGGCCGGGTAGCCGCCCACGACGGCGTCGCGGGCCAGTCTGCCGCTGATCTCGGCGCGCACTTCGCCAAATTCGGTAACCAGGCCGTAGAGGCCACGTTGCTGGAGGATGACCCGTCCGGCGATCAGGCCGTCGGCGGCGTGGGCGGAAAAGTCCCGCTGGAGCGCGTCGCTCCAGCCCCAGGTTTCTAGCAAGGGAATGATCCTTCGATCGGCATGAGGAAAGAGCGCCGAGCGAAAATGCCTCGCATCTAGCGCCGGGCGCAGCGGAGGGTGTCGCGGCTGGACGCCTTGATCGGGCAACCCTCCTTTCCCGTCGTGGATGGACCTTGAGCAGTTAGCCACGCCTGGCCAAGGGCGTCAATGAAGACCCGCCCAGCAACCGCCCAGCGCGCTCTTGCGCTCCCCGCGCCGTCCGGCAAGGATGCCGCTCACCATCCGCGGAGGGGCGTTTTCCATGACCGACCGTCACATGGCCGACGCGCCGCCCGGCCTGCTGCGCATTCTGGGCCTGGTCTTTGGTCTTGCCGTGGTTGTGGGCGGCATGGTGGGTTCGGGGATTATGGCGGCGCCGGGCGTGGTGGCGCTGGGGATCACCAGTCCAACCCTGATCCTGCTGGCCTGGGCGGCCGGAGGCGGGATCGCCCTGCTGGCGGCCATGCCCCTGGTGGAGGCGGGATCGTCGGTTCCCAAGGCCGGTGGCGCCTATCCGATCGCCGAGCGCGCCTTCGGCCCGACCGTCGGGTTCTTCACCGGCTGGATCAACTGGTTGCAATATGTCGCCTCCAACGGCTTCATTGCCGTGGTGTTCGGCGGATATGTCCATCGGCTGGGATACGCCGCCCATCTGTCGGCCTCCGTTCTGGCCGTTGGACTGATCGTGGCCGTGGGGGCGGTCAACTGGGCCGGCACACGGATCAGCGGCGCGTCGCAAAGCGTGGCCAGCGCCATCAAGGGCGCGGCTTTCCTCATTCTGGCGGCGATTCTTTTCGTCTCGCCGCGCGGGGCCGCGGCGCCGGCGGCGGTGAGCGTGGCTCACGACGGCGCCCTGCTCGGGATCACGACCGTCGGCGCCGTGATCATGGCGATCCGGGTGATCTATCAGACCTATGCCGGATGGGACGCCGCCATCTATTTTTCCGAAGAGGTGAACCGGCCCGACCGCAACGTGGCGCGCTCGACCTTCGGCGGCATAGCGGCGGTCATCGTGCTCTATGTGCTGGTCAACGCCGCGGTCCTACATGTCCTCAGCCCCGCCGCCATCGCCGGCTCGGCCCTGGCGGTGGGCGACGCGGCCAAGGTCTCGCTCGGCGCCCCGGGGGACACGATCATCACCGCCATGGGCCTTTTTTCCCTGGCGGCCATCGTCAATCTGCAGACCATGGCCGCGCCGCGCATCACCTTCCGCATGGCCAGAGACGGCGCGTTGCCCAGGGCCTTCGGCGCCGTCGCACCCGGCGGATCGCCCCGCCTGGGTGTCGCCGCCGCCGCCGCCGCCGCCGCCCTGTTCGCCGCCACCGGCAGCTACGAGAGCATCGTGCGCATCTACGTTCCCTGGAGCATGGCTGGGATCATGATCGTCTGCCTGGCCGCCATCCGCCTGCGGATCGCCGAACCCGATCTGCCGAGGCCCTGGAAGATGCCGCTCTTCCCGTGGATCGCCATCGGCGCGGCGGCCATCCAGGCCGCCCTGATCGCCGTGGTGGTCTGGGACGATCCCACCGCCGGCCTGTGGTCGGCCGTGGTCGCTCTCGCCCCCCTGCCGATCTATTTCGTTTTCGCCCGAACCTGGCGGCGGCGGGCCGGACTGTCATAGCTTCAAAGGGGGGAAGAGCATGGCCGATCACAATGCTGGGCAGGCGCCGCGCGGCCTGCTGCGGGTGCTGGGCCTCGTCTTTGGTCTGGCGGTGGTCGTCGGCGGCATGGTGGGCTCGGGAATCCTGCGCGCCCCAGGGGTGGTGGCGCAAGGAATTGCCAGCCCGCCCCTGATCCTGCTGGCCTGGGTGGTGGGTGGCGCGCTCACCATGCTGGCGGCCATGCCGGTGGTGGAGGCCGGCGCCTCGGTGCCGAAAGCCGGCGGCCCCTATCCCATCGCCGAACGCGCTTTTGGCCCGACGATCGGGTTTCTGACCGGCTGGGTGAACTGGCTGGCCTGGGTCGGCGCGGCCGCCTTCGTCGCGGTGGTGTTCGGCGAATATGTCCATCGCCTTGGCTTCGCTGGCGGTCTTTCAGCCGGCGCGATCGGTTGTGGCCTGATCGCGGCGGCGGCGGTGGTCAACTGGCTGGGCACCAAGGTGAGCGGCGCCTCGCAAAGTCTCGGCAGCGCGCTGAAGGGCGCGGCCTTCCTGCTGTTGGCGGCGATATTGTTTCTCTCCCCCCGCGCGTCTCCAGCCTCGGCGGCCACGCACGCGTCAGCCATCGCCGCCGCCTCGGGAAGCGCGCTCGTCATGGCCATCCGGGTGATCTTCCAGACCTACGCCGGCTGGGACGCGGCCATCTATTTTTCCGAAGAGGTGGCCCGCCCCGACCGCAATGTCGCGCGCTCGATCTTCGGGGGGATCGCCATGGTCGCAGTGCTCTATGTGCTGATGAACGCCGCGGTTCTTCATGTTCTGTCGCCCGCAGCCATCGCCGGATCGACCCTGGCGGTCGGTGACGCCGCCAGGGTGTCGCTGGGCGGGGCAGGCGACATGGCGATCACCGCCATCGGCGCGCTGTCGCTGGCGGCCATCGCCAATCTGATCGTCATGATCGCCTCGCGCGTCACCTGGCGCATGGCCCGCGACGGCGCCTTGCCGCCGGCGCTCGGCGCGGTGGCGAGCGTGGCTCCGCTGAGCACGGCGGCGGACAGCAGGCGAAGCACACTTTTTCTCTCGCGGGAGCGCATCAGCAGAGCCCTCTCAGGGCGAAACGGCGAGAGCCGGGGCATCACCCCACAGGCGCTCGAGTTGATAAAACGCGCGCAGTGACGGATGAAACACGTGCACGACAAAATCGACATAATCGAGGAGCACCCAGCGGCCCTGCGTCAACCCTTCCACCGACGTCACGCGGCAGCCTTCCTTCGCGAGCGTCTCGACAACGTGCTGTGCCACGCTGCGCACGT
>JALYTR010000146.1 GCA_030854165.1 Pseudomonadota bacterium
TCGCCGTGGATAGGCGAAGCGTCGAAGCCGTGGCGTTTCAACGACTTGGCGACGACATCGACTTCCGACTTGCGATTGCAGAAGACGATGCCGTTCCTGACGTTGGCCGCCCCGACCAGGGTGCGCAGGGCCAGCCGCTTGGTTCCCGGGTCGGCCGAGGGGACGCGCACGATATGCTGGGCGATGTTCTCGGCCGTGGTGGCGGGACGGGAGGCCTCGATGCGGGCCGGATCGGTGAGGAACTGCTTGGTGAGCCGCGTGATCTCGGGCGGCATGGTGGCCGAGAAGAACAGGGTCTGCTTCTTTGCCGGCGTCAGTTTGAAGATGCGTTCGAGATCGGGGATGAAACCCATGTCGAGCATCCGGTCCGCCTCATCGACGACCATGATCTGGACGCCGTTGAGCAGCAGATTGCCGCGCTCGAAATGGTCGAGCAGCCGCCCGGGCGTGGCGATCAGCACATCGACGCCGCGGTCGAGTTTCATGTCCTGATCGCCGAACGACACCCCGCCGATCAGGAGGGCCCAGGTCAGCTTCTGGCCTTTGGAATACCGATCGAACGCCATGGCCACCTGGTCGGCCAGTTCACGGGTCGGCTCGATGACCAGGGATCGGGGCATGCGCGCCTTGGAGCGGCCGGCGACCAGACGGTCGATCATCGGCAGGGTGAAAGCGGCCGTCTTTCCGGTGCCGGTCTGGGCGATCCCCAGCACGTCGCGGCCGGCGAGAACGACGGGTATGGCCTGAACCTGGATGGGGGTTGCGGTGGTGTAGCCGGTGTCGGCGACCGCTTGGAGAGTCGGGGCGCTCAGCCCCAGGTCGGAGAAATCTGTCATGCCTTGAATTGCAGCGAACGTCAGGATGACCCGGCGCGAAAGATGCGCGCTCGGAACCGGTGCTCGGGCCTAGCGAACATAGAGATAAAGTCCGGCAAGTCAATCGCGGGAAGGGCTGGCTCACTATCGAAGATGACAGGGGTCTCGATGAAAAAGCGGCGCGCTTTCGCCGCACTTGGCGCCTACTATGGCATGGTAGGTTCTCAATCGTGATCCCGATGGCGGCGAAAATGGACGGCGAGCGGGCTGGCGAAGCGGGATCTTCGTTGCGGCGGGATCTTACCGAGGCGGTGACGGGGTCGCTGTTGGCGTGTCTGGTCGGTCGCCAGCGATCCGACGATCCCTATCGCCATTGGACCGTCGCGGATGTGTTCCCCCCGGACGTGGCGGCGGCGCTCCGTCGCCTGCCGTTTCCCAGAGTGGATCTGCACGGCGTGTCGGGCAAGCGCGAACTTCATAACGACGAACGTCACTACTTTGACGCCGCCAACAGCGCCCGCTTCGCCGAATGCGCCGCCGTGGCCGACGCCTTCCAGTCGCGCCGCGTCGTCGGAGCCATCGAGGCGAGCACCGGCGCCGACCTTTCCGCGAGTTTCGTGCGCCTGGAATACGCGCAGGACACCGAGGGATTCTGGCTGGAGCCGCACACCGACCTGGGGGTGAAGAAATTCACCATGCTGATTTACTTAAGCGACGGCGCCGCTCAGGGCGATTTGGGCACCGACATCTACGCCGATCATGAAACCTGGGCCAAACGGACGTCGTTCACCGACAACACCGCCCTGATCTTTGTGCCGGGCGTGGGCACCTGGCACGGACTGGCTCGCCGGCCGATCGCCGGCGTGCGCAAGTCGGTGATCATGAACTATGTGACGGTCGATTGGCGGGCCCGCGACCAACTCGCCTATCCCACCACCCCGGTTCGCGCCTGAAGCAATTTTCGGACCACCATGGCCGCGTCGAAGGTCGCGTTGACCGGGGCGACGGCGAGGGGAGGGACCGGGTCACCCTCGAATTTTCGGACGACACCGCGATCGACCAGGCCACCCAGAAACGGCGCGTAGCGGGGGAAGCTCAGGTCGAAAACCTCCACTGGATGGCCGCTCGCCAGGGCTTCGGAGATCATGGAGACGCTGTCGCTGGTGACCACCAGTCGGTCGGCCAGGGCGAGAATGCCGCGGTAGGGGTTATCGCCGGTCAGGTCCCATAGGAAGACGCGCGGATCGTCCCCGAACGCTTCGCCTAGCAGCTCGCGGATCGCTCCCGGCGTGCGCCGTGACGGGGTTATGGCCAGGCTCGCGCCGGCCTCGCGGCGAAGGCGGTCCAGGGCGCCGATCAGGCGTCGCGCGTGGTCGAGGGTGAAGGCGGCGCCCCGAACGGTTCCCCCGATCGCCACCCCCACCAATGGCCGGCCGAGGACCTCGAAACAGTCGCCCCAGAGCGTCGCGGCGGCGGCCAGATTGGCGGGCGTCAAATCGTGCAGGGCCGTCGCCACCTTGATCACATTGGGGGCGATCGCGATGCGGTCGTGCTCCATCGCCACCACCAGGTCGAAGGCGGCCGGGTCGGTGCGCGGATCCTGGATATGAATAGTGAAGATTCGCCTGCCGCTGGCCTTTCGCAATGCGCCGGAAAGAGCGGTTGATCGCCGTCCGCAGGTGATCAGAACGTCCGGCCATGGGGGCTCGAAGCGATCGCGCGTCTCGCTTGCCGGCAACCACGGCCAACGAGGCGGCATGGTCTTCTCGATCACGTTCGCCGCCACCGCCCGCGCCAAGCCCAGGGCCTGGGAGCGCATGCCCGCTTCTCCAGTCGTGACCGCCCAGGCGGTGAGGGCTTCGGGCGATGGCAAGGACCGCACTCCTCCCGACCCGCGCCGGCTGCAGGATTCGAACCCGCGACCTTCGCTTTACAAAAGCGCTGCTCTACCAACTGAGCTAAGCCGGCTCGCGGGCGGCAAGCTTATGACCGGGCGACTAGATCGTGGCAACCGCGGGCCCTGAGCCTCTACGCCACTTCGCGCTGGTCGCCGATGAGCGCGGCAAGTTGTTCGACCAGTTCAGTCGAGCCGCACGGCTTGATCCGGACGATGAGATCGGGAAAGCGCGCCGCCATTCCCGGCGGCAGGCCGACGCCGGTCTGTACGACGAGCGGTACGCAATGGGCAATGAGAAATTTGGCGACGGGCGTGACCTCCTTGTCGGCCAGCGTCACGTCCAGAATCGCCCCAGCCACGGGCATCGACTCCAGCAGGGTGAGCGCTTCCTTGACGCTCGCGGCGGGTCCAACGACCCGTCCCCCGGCGTCTTCGACCGCCAGCGCCAAATCCAGGGCGATGAAGGGTTCGTCTTCGGCGACGAGAATCCACGCTTGGTTCAACAATGATTTTTCCAACCGCGCGGGGTCCTGTCCGACCTTCTGCAATTCGTCAGGGCGCCAATCGTTCCATCGCGGCGGAAAGCCGCACGATCAGGCCGCCTGGCTTCCATTCGAACGCCAGCGCGCCGTCGAGCTGACCCGTCACGCTGCGGCGGGCGAGCAGGCTGCCGAACCCTTCGTGATCGGGCGAACCCTTGATGGCGGGACCGCCCTGTTCCTTCCAGGTCAGGACCAGATCGCCTTTCCTCACACCCAGGAAATATGCACGCGCCCGCCCGGGTTGGAGAAGGCGCCGTACTTGGCGCTGTTCGTCGCCAGTTCATGCAGGACCAGGGCAAGACTTGTGATGGCTTCGCCGCCGATCGAAATCTCGGGTCCGGAAATGACCGCGCGCATGTCGTCGCCGTGCCGGCTTGGATCGAAATAGGGGGAAAGGACGGCCCGTATCAGGTCGCCCAATTTCGTATTGTGCTCGGCCGAGTCGGAGGCGGCCCAACGTGGTCGGATCAAAAGATGGGCGGCGGCAAGCGCCCCAAGCCGGCCCTGGATGGCGCAGGCCATGTCGGCCGGCGTGGTCGCAGAGCGGGCGCTCAAGGAAACGACGCCGCCGACGACGGCGAACAGATTCTTGACCCGGTGGTCCATTTCACGCAGCAGCAGATGTTGCTGCTCCTCGTGACGTTTGCGCTGGCTGACGTCGAGGAAGATCACGGCAATCCTCGGAACACCGTCCTCGACACGAAAAGCGAACAACTCTAGCGTCCGGCCCTGCGTTACCAGATCGCGCTCAAAACGGATCGTCTTTCCAGTCGCCATGACCCCGTCATAGATGTCGAACCATTCCTCCGCCTCGCCGGGAGCCACTTCGCGAATGGTTTTGCCGACCACACCGCGAAGGCCGCTTTGCCGCTCGAAGCCGGGATTGGCGACGAGGTAGCGGAAATCGCTCGGCTCGCCGGGACGGGTGCTCACCTTTTCGATTACGCAGAAACCCTCGTCGATGAACTCGAAGAGCATCCGGAATCTCGCCTCGCTCGCGAGGACGGCGTTCTGCGCGGCTTGGCGCTGAGTGATATCGACGAAGGTGAGCACCACGCCGTCGATGACGTTATCGACCGTCCGATAGGGGCGGATGCGCAGAATGAAGGTCATCCCGGCGTCTTTCAGCGTCACCTGCCGCTCGACGACGGCGAGCTTTCGCAGCACCGTCTGCACGTCATGCTGCAAGTCGCCATAGTCGAGCCGCCCGGCGATTTCGATGATCGGCCGGCCGATGTCGGTCTCGCGCAGGCGAAAGACATCGGTAATCCCTGGTGTAAAATTTCTGACCCTCAGGTGTTCATCAAGGAACAAAGTGGCGATCTCTGTACTTTCAAACAGGTTTTTTTGGTCGCTGTTCAGAATAGTAAGTTGCTCGTTCTTGCTGACCATCTCGGCGTTGATGGTCTGGATTTCCTCGTTGATCGACTGCATCTCCTCCTTGGCGGTTTCCAGTTCCTCGTTGGAGGATTGAAGCTCTTCGTTGACTGACTGATATTCCTCGTTCGACGATTTCATTTCCTCGTTGGTGATTTCCAGTTCGTCGATGGTCGATTGGAGCTGGGCGCGGGTGGTGCGAAGTTCCTGTTCGAGGCTCGCCGTCGCGTCGCTGGAGACCTTCTCGGATCGCCCCGCCGTGGCGCCCGCGGGGCCGGCGCCGGCGTCCTGGAAAGCGACGACCACGAACCCGGCTTCCGCGCCGTGCTCGGCCATGGGCTCGGCGATCAGGGTGACCAGGCGGGGAAGTCCGTCGATCCGCATCGGCACGTTTTCATGCCGGATGGGACCCTTGACGGCCTTCACCTCCTTGAGCGCCGTTCGCACGGCGGGCAGCAGGGTCTTGCGCAGGATGTCATGGAGGGCGAAACTCGGAGCGCCCGCCGCGGGCTCCAGATACCGGCCGATCCCGGCGCCCGAGAAGCGGACGATCTGATCGTGCGGGTCGATGACCACGTGCGGCGGGTAGTATTTCTCCATCACCCGACGGGCCTTCTTGTCGATGCGATCGTCGGACGGCGTCGCCGGCGCGCCCTGCGATGGCGAGATTTCCAACCGGCGCGCGCCAGCCGAAATGTCCGGCAGGGACGGGCCGTCGACCTCCCGCCGCTGGAAAATGCGGTGTTTGCGGTCCTGGGCGCCGAACAGGCCCGTGGCGCGCGTGACAGATTCCGAGGAACCCAGGAACAGCCGCCCACCGGCTTTCAGCGCATAGTGGAAGGTGCGCATCACCCGATCCTGCATGCTGGCATCGAGATAGATCAGCAGGTTGCGGCAAGAGATCAGATCGAGCTTGGAAAACGGCGGGTGCTTGACGAGGCTGTGGGTCGAGAAGACGCACATCTCGCGAATCTCGGGAACGACACAGCAGCCGTCGCCATCTGCGCTGAACCAGCGTTCGGCCCGTTCGGCGGAAAGGCCGGCCGCGGGAGCGCGGTAGCGGCCGGCCCTGGCCACGGCGATGGCGCGCTCGTCGATATCGGTTCCGAAAACCTGGACCTTCGGGCGGGGGTGGCGCGCGTCCATGGCTTCGCGGATGAGGATGGCGATGCTGAAGGCTTCCTGGCCGGTGGCGCAGCCGGGGACCCAGACGCGGATTTCGTCGCTCGCGGTCTTGTCGGCGACCAAGCCGTGAATCACCTCCGACGCCAAAGCCCCCCAGGCGGCCGGATCGCGGAAGAAATGCGTCACGCCGATCAACAGCTCGCGAAAGAGCAGATCAAGTTCTTCCGGCTGTTCGCGAAACCGCGCGATATAGGCGCCTGGACTGTCGAGCTGGAGTATTTGCATGCGCCGCTGAAGGCGTCGAACCAGGGTCTTTTCCTTGTATTCGCTGAAATCGTGACCGCTGCGCGCCCGCAGCGCGCCCATGATGGTAGCCAGGGCCGAAGCGGCGTCGGTGCGCGTGCCCTCTTCGTCCTTTCTTCCCG
>JALYTR010000147.1 GCA_030854165.1 Pseudomonadota bacterium
GTGCCATAGCGAACATTTAACGGGTCGATCCGGGGGCCGATATGCTCGACCTTGTCGGCGAGAGTTGTGATGAACAGACCGAGCCTGGGGGCCGAGCCCAAGGGGGCGTTGTTTCGGACGATCGGCCGAGGGACCGGCCTTCTAACCCCAACGCGCTTCCGAGCTAGGAAGCCTTCCCCGAACCCGCCGGCGCGGTCGCCGGGTTTCCCGGCGCCGGCGCGGGCTGGTAGGCCTTGTTGAACCGAACCGTGGCCGCGCCCTTGTTCATGATCGCCCCCACCTTCCGCTCGACCGCTTCGCGCGCGTGCTGCTGCTTGAGAACGTTCAAGGCGTAGGTGACGGCCGTCTCGCCGGTGAACGGCGCGATCCGCGTATCCTTGATCTGGCTGATCAGGATCAGATTGCCGTTCGGGACCACGAAGACCTCGTGGGGCGGCAGCTTGACGACCGCCTCCACCATTTTCGGATCGGCGCCCACGGCGTCGAGCGCCGTGGTTCCACGCTGGAATTTGATCTGGTCGCGGGTGAGCAGGGCGGCGATGTCCTCCAGGGTGTTGAGCGGTCGAAGCTGCTCCAGCATCTTCGGATCGGTCGGGCGCCCCACGCGGATCTGATCGAGGTCGAATATTTTCCGCTCGGCGAAGATGTCGGGATGGCTGGTGATGAAGCTCTGCGCCTCTTCCCGGGTCGGCGGCGGCACGGACGAGGCGGCCTTGGCCTCCAGCGTCTGCGCCAGCAGATTATCGATCGTCCGTTGCTTCTGCAGCGCGAAGTCCGGCGTCTTGTCGATGCCTTCCGCGCGCGCCGCCTTGGCGAGGATGGTGCGCCCGACGATGCGCTGCAGCGCCGCCCGATCGGCCTGCTTGCGTTGCGCCGGGTCGGCGAAGTTCGCGCCGGCCAGTTCGGCCTGAAGATCCCGCACGGTGATTTCCTGGCCATCGACGGTGGCGACCACCTCGCCCACCGGCGCCTTGGCCTTGGCGCCGAAACTTGGGAAATGGCAGGCGGTCACGCCGACGCAGGCCAGGGCGATCAGAGTGGGGGCGAATTGAAATTTCATGTTCGTGATGTTCCGTTTTGAGACGCTTGCCGCGGCTTTCGCATCGTCGAGGCGCCCTGGCGAGGGGCTTCGGTCAGGGTCTCTGGTTGAAGGGCTTCAGCACGTAGAGGACATAGCTCACGACCGCCAGGATGATCACCCAGGCCAGCACATCCTGGCCGTGGTTGCCGACGTAGTTGGCCACCGCGCAGCCGATGCAGGGCGGCAGATACTGGTACATGTGATCCTTCGGCTCCTCGGCCGTCGAGCGCTGCAGGAACAGCACGACCAGGCCGGCGAAGACCGCCATGGTCACCAGATCGAAGATGGTCTTCACGTCGCCCTACCCCCCGACCACACGCCACGAACCGGCGCTTAGACGTTGGTCGGTCGAGATTTATACGCGCTCGATCGGCGGCGCGCTATATGCGGAGCTGGAGGGATGTCGATGGGCGCGGGGAGAGCCATGGGCGCCAAGCCCCGTGTCAGCGTCGTCATCCCCCATTACCGGGATCTGGGGGCGCTCGACCTTTGCCTCGCGGCGTTGGGGCGCCAGACCTGGCCGGCCGAGGATTTCGAGATCGTCGTGGCCGACAATGCTTCGCCCGAAGGGGAGGGGGCCGTCACCCGGGCGGTGGCGGGGCGGGGCCGCCTGATCGTCGTTCCTGAACGGGGCGCCGGGCCGGCCAGGAACGGCGGGGTGGCCGTGGCCAGGGGAGCGATTCTCGCCTTCATCGACGCCGATTGCCAGGCCGAGCCGGCGTGGCTCGCCGAGGGCGTCAAGGCGCTGTCGGCGCACGATTTCATCGGCGGTCGGGTAAAGGTCCTGGTCGCCGATCCGAACCGGATGACCCCGACCGAAGCGTTCGAGCGCGTTTTCGCCTTCGACTTCAAGACCTACATCGCCCGCCGGGGCTTCACCGGCACGGGCAACCTGTTCTGCCGGCGCGCCCTCTTCGACGCGGTCGGCGGTTTCCGGGTCGGGGTTTCGGAGGATGTCGAATGGTCGCGGCGCGCCCGCGCCGCCGGCTACCGCCTTGGCTATGCGCCCACGGCCGTTGTCGGCCACCCGGCGCGCCGGACCTGGCGCGAACTGCTCGACAAGTGGCGGCGGGTGAACCGCGAGACCTTCGCCCTCTACGCGAGCCGCGAGCGGGGACGAGCGCGATGGCTTTTGCGCAGCCTCGTCCTGCCGATCTCGGCCGTCGTCCACGCCCCCAGAGTGTTGTTCAGCCCGGAGCTTGACCGTCCCAGCCAGCGCCTGGCGGCCCTGGGCGTATTGTTCCGCCTGCGGTTCTGGCGCCTCGCCGACGCCCTGCGACGGCTCGCCGGGGCCGACATTTGATGGGCGCCCGCGTCGCCGTCGCCATCGTCGGCTTTCGCAACGCCGGCGACATCGTCCGCTGCCTGGCGGCCCTGGACACGTCCACCCACGCGGACTTCGAGGTCGTGATCTGCGAAAACGGCGGCCCCACCGCCCATGCCGCCCTGCTCGCCGCCGTTCCCGCGACGCTCTCGCGGGGACAGCCGGTGGCGATCGTCCTGGCTCCCGGCAACCTGGGTTACGCTGGCGGGGTCAATGTGTGCCTGCGCCTCGCGCCGGACGCCGACGCCTGGTGGGTGCTCAATCCCGATACCGAGCCGCATCCGGAGGCCATGGCCGCCATGCTGGCGCGGTTGCTGGCCGGCGACTGCCAGGCGGTGGGCGGCACCCTCTACCTGCCCAATGGCGCCGTTCAGTCCTACGGCGGCCGATGGCGGCCGTGGCTGGCGCGGGCCGTCGCCATCGGCCACGGGGGGGACTTGGCGAGCCCGCCGCGGGCCGCCGAGGTGGAGAAATATCAGAACTATCTGAGCGGCGCCTCGATGATGGTCAGCCAGCGTTTCGTCCAAGCCGCCGGCTTGATGCGGGAGGATTACTTTCTCTATTGCGAAGAGGTTGAATGGTGCCTGCGCGGCGCGAAACGCGGCATGCGTCTGGGTTTCGCGCCGACGGCGCTGGTCAGGCATGCGCACGGCGCCGCCACCGGCGCGGGCGGCCATCTCGCCACGCAGCCGCGAACGCCGGTCTATCTGGGCGAACGCAACAGAATACTGCTTACCCGCGACCGCTTCGCGGCCGTCCTGCCGATCGCCGCCCTGGCCGCGCTGGCCATCCTGTGCCTACGGTGCGCGCGGGGTGGGCGTGGCGGCAACTTGGCTATGGTGTGGCCGGCTGGTGGGCGGGTCTGGCCAACGAGCGCGGCGCGCCGCCCTGGCTCGAGGGCTGATGGAGTTGAAGCGATCGGCGAAGTAGCGGGGAAATGGGCGTGAGCGACCCAACGCACTACGAAGGCCAAGGCGCCTACATGAATGTCAGGCGCGACATGATGCTGTTCGATCCGGCGAAGGTGGGTTCCGTCCTGGATGTGGGCTGCTACACGGGCGCCACCGGCGCCTACCTGAAGTCGGTCAACCCGGATCTGAGGCTCGTTGGGCTCGATGTGGTCGCCGAGGCGCTCGGCGAAGCGCGCAAGGTCTATGAGGACGTTCATCTTGTCGATCTCGATCGGCCGGGCGCGCTTTCATGCCTCGGCGGGGCCAGATTCGATATCATCCTTCTCGGCGATGTCCTGGAGCATCTGAAACAGCCGGAATTGGCCCTGACCGTCCTGGCCGATCATCTTGGCGCCGAGGGGCGCATCGTCTGCAGCCTGCCGAACATCCAGTTCTGGGAGGCCATCGCCACCATCGCGCTTGGTCGCTTCCCCCGCCGGCCGGCGGGACTCTTCGACCGCACCCACCTGAGGTTTTTCACCCGGCGCGAAGCGCTTGGGCTGTTCGCGTCCAGCAATACCGAGGTCGTCTCGATGAACCGCAACATAAGATTGATAGAATATAAGCCTCTTTTGTTCCTCAACCGCCTCGCAGCCGTCTTGAAGCCGCTCTTGCTGTTATTCGCCCCGTATTTCACCTATCAATTCGTCTTCGTCCTGCGCGCCAAGCGCTGAAACGCAACGTTCCGGCCGACGTTCGCCACCGATGTGGATGAAGGCGGCGCGGCATTCGAACCTGCGGATCGACGGTTTTCAGTGCGACGCAGCATTTTTTCGACGGGCGGAGCAGTTTTTCTAAAACGCGGAAATTATTAAGATAATCCGGCCGCGCCCACTTTTCGGCGCTCATAAGCGCTTTTTCACTTGATCGATTGTGCGTTGCACCCTAGATTGTAGGCATGAGGCGTCCCTGACGACTCTGCCCTCTTTGGGCGTTTCCTCCCTAATGAACTGGCCGCGCCTTCAATGGCGCGGCTTTTTTTTTCGGCCCGCGCGCCCCAGAGCCTGATCGTCTCGCACTGGAAAGATGCGAGGCGTGAATCAGGCTCTCCACTTTTGAACCTACGGCGTTGCTCTTAGAGCGTTGGGCGATTAAGTTGAATCACCCCCAAATGAACGTCTTGGCCGGGCGTTAGTCCCGGCCACCCATGCCCCCGATCTGGGATTGGCCGCGCCTGAGCGCGGCCACGGCAGGCGGCTGGGTCATGGGTCACCGGGACAAGCCCGGCGATGACGGTGGGGGTGGGGTGTTTCATCTTAAGCAGCTAACGATCTAGAGTCCGTTTTGGAAATTCCCCGATAGCCCCGCTCTCGACGCTTTCGACCCTCGCCCCGCGCGCGGGGAGAGGGCAGGGCTTGGCTCGATAAGCCGCGGTGAAAACCTCCAAACGGACCCTCACAGCCTCGTCCAGTCCGCCGCGGCCAGGGCGGCGAACAGCCGTTCCAGGTCGGCCTTGAGAGGTGCGAAGCCGGCCGCCGGGACCATGGCCGCCTCATCCAGATAGAGGGCCCGGCTGACCTCGATCTGCAGGGCGTGGACGCGGCGGGCCGGGCGGCCGTAGTGTTCGGTGGTGTAGCCGCCGGCATAAGGGGCGTTGCGCGCCACCGCGTAACCCAGGTCGGTCAGTACGCGCTCCACCAGGCGCGGGACGCCTGGCGAACAGGCCGCCCCGAACCGGTCGCCCAGCACCATGTCGCAGCCGGCCCCCCCGCCCGCGCCGCCGCCCCCGGTCCGAGCCTGCCGGGCCGCCGCGGCCGGCATGGAATGCCAGTCGATCAGTATGGCCACCCCGTGCCGCTCCCGCGCCGCCTCGACCAGGGCCGCCAGGCTCTGGTGATAGGGCCGATGCACCGCTTCCACGCGGGCGCGCGCGTCGGCGAAACTGAGCTTGCGGGCGTAGATTTCCTCGCCTTCGCGCACGATGCGGGCGATCGCCCCCAGGCCCGCCGCCACCCGCGCCCCACCGCCGCGCGCGTAAAGGGGCAGCTCGTCCTCGAACATGGTCGGATCCAGCTCCCAGGCCTCGCGATTGACGTCCAGCCAGACCCTGGCCAGGCGCGCGGCGATCACGCTCACCCCGAACGCCGGTCCCGCCTCGATCAGCCTGTCGACAAAGGCGTCCTCCGAACGGCGGATCGCCGACCCGTCCAGATGCGAGGCGGCCATCATCGGGGCCGGATAGATCCGTCCCGAATGGGGTGAGGCGAACACCAGAGGCGAGGCCGGCGTCCCGGTCGGCGGCCGGCTGACCACGAACGGCGCCTCGGCGTCCACCGCGTCCAGATCGTCCCCCGCCGCCAAAGGCTCCCACGCATTCATGGTCCCATATTCGGCAATGCGAGCTTGCGGTCAAACACCGACCCCGCGCGAGCCGCCTTCATGGCGAGGGGGCGAGGCGCCAGGCGATCGGGCGCGAGGCGCCTGGGACGCGCGCGCCGCCCCTCGCTTGCGCCCCATCGGCCCCGCCGGTATATCCCGCTTCGCCTCGGCCACGAGCGGCCGACGGACGGACGCGTAGCTCAGCGGGAGAGCACTACGTTGACATCGTAGGGGTCGCTGGTTCGATCCCAGCCGCGTCCACCACCCAGTCCACCGCTAGTTGGCCATTTCCCAGGCGCCTGGGAAACCCTTCGCTATTACGCAAGCTTACGTAAATCGGACGAGGCGGAGCCAGGTCGGGTTTGGGTCTGCCGCGTCCTACCGGAGCGAGTTCCCGTTGGACTGACAGCGTCCCTTGAACACATACTGCGCCGGCATGGCGAAGGCCTCTCGGCTTTGCGCGTCCCGCAGCAGGGGTCGGA
>JALYTR010000148.1:0-1572 GCA_030854165.1 Pseudomonadota bacterium
TAGCAGGCTGTTGAAGAAGTCGGTAGCGCGGCTGGACTGGGCGTGATTCACTCCTTTCCTGAGAGGTTTGGGAGATGAGCGATGCGGGGTTCGGACAGACGATCGGGAGCGCTGTTCTCCTATGTGGACCTGGAGGCGCGCATTCGGGGCGATCATCCGCTGCGGCCGATCCGGCGGCTGGTCGATGCGACGCTCGAGGCCCTGAGCGGAGACTTCTCTGTCCTCTATTCCGGCATGGGCAGGCCCTCGATCCCACCGGAGATGCTACTGCGGGCGATGCTGCTGCAGGCGTTCTATTCGATCCGCTCGGAGCGCCAGTTAATGGAGCGGCTGGAGTTCGACTTGCTGTTCCGCTGGTTCGTGGGGCTGGGTGTCGATGATCTAGCCTGGGACCATTCGACCTTCTCGAAGAACCGCGACCGGCTGTTGGAGGGCGAGATCGCCGCCAAGTTCCTGAGCGCGGTGCTGGCCCAGCCCAGGGTGAAGCGCCTTCTCTCGACGGATCACTTCAGCGTCGATGGCACTCTCATCGAGGCCTGGGCGTCGATGAAGAGCTTCAGGCCCAGGGACGGGACGAGCGGCGGCGAGCCGCCCGCGTCCGGGGGTCGCAACGCCGAGGTCGATTTCAAGGGCCAGAAGCGCTCCAATGAGACGCACCAGAGCACCACCGATCCGGAGGCGCGGCTCTATAGCAAGGGGCCGGGCATGGAAGCCAGGCTTTGCTTCCTTGGCCACACCCTGATGGAGAACCGCTCGGGTTTGATCGTGGACGCCTGCCTAACCCTTGCCGATGGCCATGCCGAGCGGATCGCCGCCCTGGCGATGATCGAGCCGCGCGCCGATCGACCTCGCGGCGTTTCTCTGGGGGCGGACAAGGCCTATGACGCCGAGGACTTCGTCAACGAGCTGCGGTCGATGAACGTGCGGGCGCACGTCGCCCAGAACGTCAACGGCCGGCGCTCGGCGATCGACGGGCGAACCACCCGCCACGCCGGCTACGGCATGAGCCAGAGGATCCGCAAGCGCATCGAAGAGGGCTTCGGCTGGGCCAAGACCGTCGGCGGTCAGCGCAAAACCCGCTTCCGGGGCCGTGACCGCGTCGGATGGGCTTTCACTTTCGCCATCGCGGCCTACAACCTGGTCCGACTGCCCAAGCTTATCGAGGCCTGCGCGTGAGTGTCCAGGGCAAGTGGTGGATCGTCGAGCTGCCAGGATATGAACCCGACTACAAGGACATGATGGGACCGGCCTTCATCAACTTCGAGCCTGGCGCCGGCGAGTTCGCCTTCGGCTGCGTCACCGGCTCCTTCCCCGGAGCGGTCGCCGGCGACGCCGTCGAGTTCGACTGGAACGGAAACGACGAAATGGACGAAGTGCGCGGCCAGGGATGGGCCGAGCGCCGGGCCAACGATACCCTCACCGGAGAAATCCACGTCCACAACGGCGACGATATTCCATTCATCGCCAAGCCGTGGCCTACTTCTTCAACAGCCTGCTAGACGTCATTGCATCCAACCCCGCGGTCGGCGTGCGCAAGCTTGCCGGTAAGAAGAAAGAGCGCCGCCTAAGCGT
>JALYTR010000148.1:1582-6149 GCA_030854165.1 Pseudomonadota bacterium
TTCCATTCATCGCCAAGCCGTGGCCTACTTCTTCAACAGCCTGTTAGGGCTCACCTCAAGGTTTGTTCGCTAAAGCACGCTTTGGAGCACGAAGCGCGAACCTGGGCCATGGGCTCAGAGTTCGGCCGGCGGAATTCGCCCGATCGTCGCCTTGCTGACGCCGAGAACCCAGGCGAGGTGGCGGACGCTCTCGCCCTTGGCCCTTTCGCGCGCGGCGAAGGACCGTTGATCGATCGAGAGCTTATGGCGGCGGCCGAGCTTGACGCCCCTGCCCTTGGCGCGGTCGTGGCCTTCGGATGTCCGGGAACGGATTAGCTCGCGCTCGAATTCCGCCAAGCCACCAAGCACCGTGAGCATCAACCGGCCATGCGGGGTCGTGGTGTCCGCCCAGGCATCTCTGAGCGATCGAAACTGCGCCCTCTCCTCGGCGACTGCCGCAAGCACGTTCAGCACGTCCCGCGTCGAGCGCGCCAGACGGTCGAGCCGCCTGACCGTCAGCACATCCCCCTCCGCGAGGGCCGCGATAGCGCGTTTGAGCTGCGACCGGTCGGTCTTGGCACCGGAAACGGTCTCGCTGAACACCTTGTCGCAGCCGGCCGCCTTCAGTTCGGCGATCTGCGCCGCGACGCTTTGACCATCGGTGGAGGCCCGAGCGTAGCCGTAAATCATGCTCGGATTCTGAGACTATAATTTGAGACACACAAGCCGCTGAATTCGTTGCTTCTGGCCGGCGTCTCATATTTCGTGAATTGTGAGCCGCCGCGGATGCGGCGGGGAACCTCCATGGCGCGCCGAAGCTTGCTTACGGGTGACGAACGACGAAGGCTGTTCGAGCCTCCGGTCACCGACCGGGAGGTGGCGCGCTGCTACACGCTCTCGCCCGACGACCTCGAATGGATCGAAGCACGCCACGGCCTCGCCAACCAACTCGGTACGGCCGTGCAGATGGCGCTGCTCCGCCATCCGGGTTTCGGCTGGCGGGCCGGCGAGACCGTGCCAACGGCGATCGTGCGCTTCCTCGCCGACCAGGTCCACGCCCCACCGTCAGCGCTGGACGACTATGCGCGGCGGCCACAGACGCGCCGCGAACACGCCGGCCTGCTTCACGAACGCCTCGGGCTGCGCCCGTTCACCCGTGGTGATTTGCGCGACGCATTGGCGGTCACCGCGGCGGCGGCGGGTCCGACCAACAAGGGTGGATCGATCGTAGAGGCGCTCATCGTCGAGCTGCGCCGGCGACGCATCATCTTGCCATCGCCGGACACCCTCGAGCGCGTCGGCTTGGCCGGGCGCGCCCAGGCGCGCCGGAAAGCAGCGGAGGATCTGCTGGCGCCGATCTCCAGGTCGCAGATGGAGCGCATCGATCAGCTGCTGATCAACGACGCCAAGCTGGGAAAGTCGCCGCTGGCCTGGCTGCGCGATATCCCGGAGTCACCCAGCGCCGCCAACATAGCGGCGATCACCGAGCGCCTGGCCTTCGCCCGCGCCATCGGCATCGACCCGGCGGTCGCCGAGACCATCCACGAGCGCCGTTTCGATCAGTACGTCCGAGAAGGGGCCGTCGCGCCGGCATTCCTCCTCACTGGGTATAGCGTGGCTCGCCGACGGGCGACCGTCGTGGCGCAGTTGATCGACCTTGAGCGCCGCCTGAGCGACGCCGCCGTCGACATGTTCGATAAGATGGTCGGCTCGCTGTTCGCCAAGGGGCGCCGCGGCCGTGAGCGCAAGTACCAGGCCAGCAGCCGCGAGGTCAGCCAACTCATGCGCCTGTTCAGTGGCGTCATCGACGCTGTCGATCGGGCGCGAGAGGATGGCGGCGACGTCCTCGACAGGATCGAAGCCCAGATCGGTTGGTGGAAGGTCGTCGCGGCCAAGCCGAGGGTCGATACCTTGGCCGCGCTCGCTGTCGAAGATCCACTGGTCAGCGCGGCCGACCGCTACGGCGCGCTGCGCCGGTTCGTCCCGACCTTCCTGGAAAACATGCGGTTCAGGGCCGGCACGGGCGGCGCGCCCTTGCTCAAGGCGCTTTCCATTCTGCGCGAGCTGAACCTCACCGGTCGGCGCGAGATTCCTAGCGACGCACCGCTACCATTTGCCGCCAAACGCTGGAAGATGCTGGTCAAGCCGGTTGGCGGCGCCATCAATCGACGCCTCTATGAAACCGCCGTCGTCGCAACTTTGCGCGACCGCCTGCGATCCGGTGACGTATGGATCGAAGGCTCGCGCGCCTACAGGCGGTTCGGCGACTATCTCCTGCCCAGGGACGAGGTCGCCGCCGAAGCCGACGCATTGCCGGTCAATGTCGAGATGGGATCCTATCTGGCCGAGCGCGCCAGCCTGCTCGATCAGCGGCTAGCAAGCTTCGCTGGCCGGCTGGCTCGCGGCGACCTGGTCGGTGTGGCGCTGGACGGCGACCGGCTATCGGTGACCCCGGTGAAGGCCACGACGCCGGATGAGGCCAGGTCGCTGGACCGGACGATCGATAACCTGCTGCCACGGGTGAGGATCACCGAGCTGCTTCGCGAGATTGATGCTCTGACCGGGTTTTCGGAGATGTTCAGGGAACTCCGATCCGGCAAGGTCCACGACAACCCAAGCTGTGTCTTGGCCGCGGTGCTCGCCGACGCCACCAATCTGGGCCTCGAACGGATGGCCAATGCGAGTCAGGGCGTTACCTACGCCCAGCTCGCCTGGACCCAGAGCTGGTATCTCAGCGAGGAGAACTACAAGGCGGCGCTGGCCAGGATCATCGAAGTCCACCACGCTCAGCCATTCGCCAAGCATTGGGGCGACGGCCAGGCGTCGTCATCAGACGGGCAATTCTTCCGCTCCGGCCGGCGCCGCGGCGGAGCCGGCGAGGTCAACGCCAAGTATGGCCCCGAGCCCGGCCTGCGAATCTACACTCACCTCTCGGACATGCACGGGTCGTTCCACACCCGAGTCCTTTCGGCGACCTCCTCCGAGGCCCCTTATGTGCTCGACGGGCTGATTGGGCGCGGTGGCGGCGAGCACTACACCGACACCGGCGGCGCGACCGACCACGTTTTCGCGCTGTGTCACCTTCTGGGCTATCGCTTCGTTCCGCGCATGCGGGATCTACAAGATCGCCGTCTTGCCATCATCGGACCAAGGCCGCGTCACAAGATCCTTGAGCCCCTTCTTGGCAGACCCATCCGGATTGATGTGATCCAGGAGAATTGGGACGACATCGTCCGCCTCGCGGCCTCGATCAGGGCCGGATCGGTCGCCCCATCGGTGATGCTCAAGAAGCTATCGGCCTTCAAACGGCAAAATCGCCTGGACATGGCGCTCGCCGAAGTGGGCCGGATCGAGCGGACGCTATTCACCCTCGACTGGCTGGAGAGTCCGGAGTTGCGCCGGCGGTGCCAAGCCGGGCTCAACAAGAGCGAGGCCCGCCATGCCCTGGCCCAGGCCGTCTTCGTCCACAAGCAGGGCAGGATTGCCGACCGAACCCTGCAGAACCAGGAGCACCGGGCGTCGGGTCTCAACTTGATGATCGCCGCGATCGCGCTTTGGAACACATTATATATGCAGCGCGCCGTCGAACATCTGCGGGCCCGCGAGGTGGCCGCCCCCGACGCGCTCATAGCCCACCTGTCGCCGATGGGTTGGGCCCACGTCGGCCTCACGGGCGATTATCTTTGGGCGGATGCCGCGGCCGCAAGCGGATTTAGGCCGCTGAACGACCCAGCCGACAAACTCTATCGAGCCGCGTGACGCATGTTCGCGCTTCGTGCCGCAAGGCGTGCTTTGGCGAACAAACCTTGAGGTGAGCCCTAGTCGGGAAGACCGAACTCGCGATTCCACCGCGCTCGGCGAGCAGAAGGCGCCAGGGTTAATCGTGAGTTAAGGGTTTACGTGTGGGCGTGCGAACACGTGAGCACGTTCACCTCTCCCCGAAGGGGTGTTTCCCGTACTTTCGCATGAGATCGTCGAAGGCTTCCCCCATAAGCGCCTGAAGGTTGCTTTCCTGCTCCAACGCCAGCATGTGCAACCCACGGCTCAAGTCCGGTGAGAAGTAACCGCTGATAGCCTTCTTGCCCTGCCGCCCTATCGATGTTGGGGTGCGGGCGTCGTTTCCCGGCGACGGCGCCGTTTCCGCGATCTGCGTAGGCTGAGCCGCCCGCGCCGTCCTCATCCCAGCAAACTTGCTCATGCCGCGCGCGCCTTTCTGTTCGCTCGTGAACGTGTAGTCATGTTCACCTGCTCACTTGCCCACGTCCCGAGTGCCGCAATCTCCTGAGCCGCCTTACCTTCCGGCTCCACTTCCTGGGCGGTCCGGCCGTCCGCGGTGCTGTGGTGATAGATGGCGCGCTGGGTCAGCATGACCGGCGCGACGCGGAGTCCGAGGCCAACCACCTCCGCCGTTCCCTCGATCAACTCTCGGGCTTCCCGATACGTCGTAGGGGCTCGCTGCGGACCGCCCATGAAGATCACGAAAGCGGGCTTGCCCACTGCGGTAACAAGTCCCGCCGTCGTCTCCACGGCCGTGAGATCGAAGGCCTGAGGTCGGCAGGGGATTAGAACGAGATCGGCCGCCTTGCAG
>JALYTR010000149.1 GCA_030854165.1 Pseudomonadota bacterium
TTCGTCTTCTTCGCGATCTTGGCCATCCGGCCACGGCTCTGCTCTGTCCACATCCAAAGCTTGAATCATGAACCGCCTCACCAGGGAATCCCAGTCGCGCGATTTTCCAAACAGCCTCTTAGCGGCGACGGGGCCACCGTGACAGTGTAGGCTCCCCTTGGCGCGTCGAGAATGGCGCCGTCGAACCTGCCAGGGACAACCCCGCCGCTCCAATTCGCGGCATTGGTGAAGCTGCCGCTGGTCGGATTGAGCCAGTGGATTTCGGACATGTTTCGTCACCCCTTGGGCTTGCCGACCCTTATCCCATGCCCCTTGCCCTGCATCAAGACGGACCCTCCAACGCGCTGCTGTGGCCGACTACCCCTAATCCCTCACATCCTCGCCCCGCGCCGTGCGCCGCCTTTGCAGCCACGCCATCAGCGCTCCGCCGATCAACACCGAGGCCAGTGAGCCGGCGATGACGCCCAGCCTCACCCGCGACCCCGCGAGGGGATCGGCGGCCGGGAAGGCCAGGGCGCCGATATAGAGGCTCATGGTGAAGCCGACGCCGCACAGCATGGCGAGCGCGAAGAGTTCGGGCCAAGTCGCGCCGCTGGGCCGCCGGCCGATCCGCGCCGCAACCCCCAGGACACTAAAGCCGAACACGCCCACCGTCTTGCCGATCAGGAGCGCGAGGGCGATCCCCAAGGGGATGGGCGAGACCAGATCGCCCGCGCTCAAGGCCCCGAACGGGAAACCCGCCGCCGTGAAGGCGAACAGCGGCAGGATGGCGAAGGCGACGTAGGGATGCAGGCTGTCCATGAAGTATTTCAGGACGCTCTCCTGGCCGGCCCGCCGCGCGCCAATCGGCACGGTTAGGGCGCACGCGATGGCGGCGACCGAGGTGTTGACGCCCGACTGGAGGGTAAAGGCCCAGACGAGGACAAAGCCGGCGCCATAGAAGAAGAACGGGGTGCGCTTCCAGCGGGAGATCACGGCCAGGACCGCCAGAGTCAGGCCGGCGCCGGCCAGGGCCAGGGTGTGCAGCCTGGCGGTGTAGAGGACGCCGATCAGGCCCACGGCGCCGAGGTCGTCGGCGATAGCCAAGGTCAGCAGGAAGACCCTTAAGGAGGAGGGCATGCGCGGAGCGGCGACGGCAAGGGCCGCCAGGGCGAAGGCGATGTCGGTGGCCGTGGCGATCGGCCAGCCGCGCGGCGCGCCGCCCGCGCCGGCGTTCAGGGCCAGATAGACCAGGGCCGGCACGATCATGCCGCCCAGGGCCGCCAGGACCGGCAGGGCCACGCGCCGGGGACTGGAAAGTTCGCCGCGCAGCACCTCGAACTTGATCTCCATCCCGACAACCAGGAAGAAGATCGCCATCAGCCCGTCCTTGACCCAACTCAGGACGGTGCGGGTCTGTGCGAAGTCTCCCAGGCGCACCGCGATGGGCCAGTCGATGAAGGTGAAATAGGCTCCCGCCCAGCGGGAATTGGCCATGACCACGGCCGCCAGGGCCGCGGCGGCCAAGATCGCGCCGGCCCCGGACTCGGTCTTCAGAAAGTCGAGGGTGAGGCGCCGCGCCATGCCCAGGGGCGGTAGCATGGCGCCGCCACGATGGAGAGAAAAAACCGCGCTTGCCGCCATGCGCGCGCGCCCTCACAACCGCGCCATGCCGATTGCCGCCGCCTATCGTCCCGATCCCCGCTTCGAGACCCTGGGGCCGGAGTTCGCCGATCCCGTGAAACCGGCGATCTTTCCCATGGCGACAGTCCGCTATCGCAACACGCGCGCGGCGGCGAGCGTGGGCCTCGATACCCTCACCGAGGGGGAATGGCGCTCCCACTTCGCCCGCTTCGAGCCCCTCCCTGAAAACCAGGCGGAGCCCCTGGCCATGCGCTATCACGGCCATCAGTTTCGCACCTACAACCCCGACCTCGGCGACGGTCGCGGCTTCCTGTTTGCTCAATTGAGGGAGGCGGGAGGCGGCAGGCTGCTCGATCTGGGCACCAAGGGGTCGGGCAGGACGCCGTGGTCGCGGGATGGCGACGGGCGCCTCACTCTCAAGGGCGGCGTGCGCGAGGTGCTGGCCACCGCCATGCTGGAGGCCCTGGGCGTTCCCACCTCCCGCTCCCTGTCGCTGATCGAGACCGGTGAGGCTTTGCAGAGGGGCGACGAGCCCAGCCCGACGCGTTCGGCGGTGCTCACCCGCCTGTCACTGAGCCACATCCGATTCGGCACATTCCAGCGCCTCGCCGCCCTGGATCGCGCTGACCTCATCGGCGTCCTCGTCGATCACGTCGTGGAAATCTACTATCCACATCTTGCCGCGGCGTCGGACAAGGCCGCCGCCCTGTTGGCCGCCGTGGTCGGCCGCTGCGCCCACCTGACCGCCCGCTGGATGACGGCCGGTTTCGTCCACGGCGTCCTCAACACCGACAATATGAACATCACCGGCGAGAGCTTCGACTACGGCCCCTATCGCTTCCTGCCTCGGAACGATCCCAACTTCGTTGCCGCCTACTTCGACTCCGCCGGCCTCTACAGCTTCGGCCGTCAGCCCGAGACGGTGTTCTGGAACCTGCGTCAACTAGCCGGCGCGCTCAGCCTGGCGGGCGAGACCGAACCCCTTGTGGCGGCGCTGAACGGCTTTTCATCCGCCTATGGCGAGGCGTTGACGGGCGCGATGCTGAACCGCCTGGGATTGAAATCGCGGACGCCCGACGCCGACGCCGGGCTGGCGGGCGCCGCCTTCCGCGCCCTGGCCGAGGGTGGCGAGGCCCTGCGCTGGGAGCCCTTCTTCTTCGACTGGTTCGGCGGCAGGGCGTCGGAGGCGCGTGCGCTTGGGGGCCCGCGCGCCGGCTGCTATGGCGGCGAAGCCTTCGCGGATTTTCGAAGCCGGCTGGCCGACCAGGAACCCGACCGACCGGAACATCTTAATACGGACTATTTCGCCCGCCCCGATCCGGAGGAACTGCTCTACGACCAGATCGAGGCGCTGTGGGCGGCGATCGCCGACGCCGACGACTGGGCGCCGTTCGACGCCAAGCTGGCGGCGATCGAGGCCGCGCGGACCGCCTGGGGGCTGGGATTCTAAGGGCGCGCGCCCGATTGCCAGAGAGAAAATGCTCGCGGTGTCAAAATTGTTTGACATCCAACAATGTCGATAATATTAGACATGATGTTACGCATCATCGACTCGATCGGGGGTCGACTTTCAGAAGGCATGCACGATGACATTTCGCGAAAAGAGCGCCCTGGCTTCGCTGGTAGCGATCGGGCTGGTCTACGGCGGCTACGCCCTGAGCGTCGGCGCCGGGCCTTTGAGTGGGGTTCAAGTCCTCGCCAGGATGATCGGGGCCATCGCGGCGCTGACCGCGGTGATGATCGTCGCCCACGTCGCGATCGTCGTCGAGGCGCGGCCCGAAAGGATCGACGAGCGGGACAGGGCCGTCATGTGGCGCAGCGCCCGCAACGGCTATGTGGCCGTGACCTTGGGGCTGTGGGCGATTCCATTCCTGGCCATCCTGCCGGTGAGCCGGCTCTTCGTCGCCAACACCGCGCTGGCGATCATGGTGTTGGCCGAGCTGGTCAATCAGGCATCGCGTCTCTTCTATTATCGGCGCGGCCTCACCGGATGATCAGGCCCGCGACCCGCGTCACCAACACCATCCGCACCCTGCGCTTCCTCAATGGAGAGATGACCCAGCAGACACTGGCCGACCGCATCGGCCTCACCCGCCAGACCGTGATCGCTATCGAACAGGGCCGCTATTCGCCCACCCTGGAAGCCGCCTTCCGCATCGCGGCGGTGTTCGCGCTTCCACTGGAGCAGGTGTTTCACTACAGCGCCGCGGCTGGCGGTCACGGCCCGCCGGCGTCGCCCGCCAGGCAATTCAAACCCTGCTCTACACGGACGGCGCCATCAGGCGTTTGAGACAGGCGACCGGATCAACCGCGGCCAGATCAAGGTCATCGAATTCCGCCCGCGAAACCCGCGCCGACACGATGTTGGGTCTAATTGTTTTGCCGGTGCTCGGTTCGATCGTCAGCACAAATATATTCATCACAATCGTCACTATGTGATGGCCCACGTCCGAACTGAACATCTCGTGGAGCGTACGCAATGCCAGTTGGGCGATGGTGTTGTCGTAGAGAATTTGCCGATCTTTTTCCGGTTTAGCGACGGCGATGATTTTATCGTCTTCCTTGCGGTATTCGAAGCGCTCGGTCTTCGAGACGATCTCTGCCACGGTGGGCGCCCTAAGTTCCACCACGAACTCATTGGCCACGGCGCCCAAGCCAATTTTCACGTCGTGGTGGAAAATATCGGGGTATGGGGAATTGGCCAGGACCCGTTGGGCATGGGATATCACCGCGTCGGGCTCGCCCGCCGCCAGCGCCGCCCTAAGAGCTTCTCGTTGTCTATAGTGGGCGTCGGCATCGGTCTTGCGACGTTCATTCGAAAGGTTTCGTTTGGCGGTGAGCCGCTCCCACTCGGCGAGCGCGGCCCCGAATCTGGCGTCGGCGGCCGCCAGGGCCTCGGCTTGCTTGCGCTTCGCTCCAGGCAGAAAGGCCGCGACCAATCCCAGAGGCGGCGGATTGAAATTCTTGCTGTCTGGACGGGCCCGCTCGGGCGCTTCGGTCGCTGGACCGGCGAGATCAGGTTCGCGAATCAGGCTGTCGATCGAAACTCGTGCATCGCGTTCAATCCCAACCGACAGGATAGTGTTAAGATATCGCAGGGCCTTGGCCAATCGCTCGTTTTTGGTATCTGCTTCGAGCCGTCGATGTTCGATATATTCACTCTTGGCCTGCGTTTGCGAGTGTCCCATTTCACCGGCGCGACGGCGGTCGGCGAGCCTCGCGGTGCGAAGTAAGATCGATGAGAAGGAGCGTCTTGACACTCTGCACCTCTGCCCTGGCGTCCCGTAGAGGACTCGAACCTCTGACCCCCGGTTTAGGAAACCGGTGCTCTATCCTGCTGAGCTAACGGGACAAATCCACAGCCCTCTCATAGTGCCGGCGCGCGCGCGCGACAACGGCTGGCGCGGGGTACGCCCACCGACGTAGGTTGCGGGGCCCGTCGGGAGGGGCGCCGATGCGTGTTGTCAAATCACTGTATGTCCAGGTGCTGATTGGCATTGCGCTCGGCATCGCCGTGGGCGCGTTGTGGCCCCATGTCGGCGTGGCGCTGAAACCGCTCGGCGACGCGTTCGTCAAACTGATCAAGATGCTGATCGCGCCAATCATCTTCTGCACCGTGGCGGGCGGGATCGCCAAGATGAGCGATCTGAGTAGCCTCGGGCGCGCGGGTGGGCGCGCCCTGATCTATTTCGAGGCGGTCTCCACCCTGGCCCTGATCCTGGGCCTGGCGGTGGGCGAGGCGATCCGGCCGGGAGCCGGCTTCAACGTCGATCCGGCCACCCTCGATCCCGCCGCTACGGCGGACTACGTGGCCAGGGCCAGAGCGAGCGGCGGGGTGGCCACCTATCTGGTTCACCTCATCCCCGACACCTTCGTCTCCGCCTTCGCTGCTGGCGACGTGCTGCAGGTGCTGTTGCTGGCCGTCCTCGCCGGCCTGGCCATGGCGAGCCTCGAGCGTGGCGGCATCCCTGTCGCGGGGACCCTCGATCGGATCGGCGAAGTGTTTTTCGGCATCGTCCGCATCGTGGTGCGCGCCGCGCCGCTGGGCGCGTTTGGGGCCATGGGCTTCACGATCGGCAGATATGGCCTTGGCGCCCTGATCAAGCTGGGCGCCCTCGTGGGATGTTTTTACCTCACATCGGCGCTCTTCGTGGCCCTGGTGCTGGGCGCAATCGCCTGGGCGACGGGATTTTCGCTCTGGCGCTTCCTGGTCTACATCCGCGAGGAGTTGTTCATCGTCCTGGGCGCCTCGTCGTCCGAAGCGGTGCTGCCGCAGCTGATGGCCAAGCTCGAACGCCTGGGCGCGCCGCCGGCGGTGGTCGGACTGGTGATTCCGGCCGGCTATTCGTTCAATCTCGATGGCACCAACATCTACATGACCCTGGCCACGCTGTTTCTCGCCCAGGCCACCAACACCCATCTCACCTTGACCCAGGAGCTGGTGCTGCTGGCGGCGGCCATGCTGACCTCCAAGGGCGCGAGCGGCGTCGCCGGGGCCGGCTTCATCACCCTGGCG
>JALYTR010000150.1 GCA_030854165.1 Pseudomonadota bacterium
TTCGGCCGAAAGACGGCTCAGCCTGAAGGCGACGACGGTGAGCTGGGGCGCGGCGACGATCTCGATCGGCAGGCCCGCGCGGACCGATTCCCGCAGACCGCGATGGAAGGCGGCCGCGAGGGCGAGCTTCTCGGCCAGCGCCTCGCGAAAGGCGGCGGCGCCGTGCAGCATCAGGGGCAACCAAACCCGCAGGCCGCGGTAGGGGCGACTGAGTTCCAGCCCGAAATCCGCCGGGCTGGCGGGGGCGTGCTCGCCCGCCCGCGCGCGCACGTCGCGCAGATAGCTGTCGTCGCCGGCCGCCGTTCCCGTGCTCTGGGCTGCGCTCCGGGCGCCGCTCGGGAGGCCGTCGCGCAACAGCAAGCACCCGGTGCCGTAGGGAAGGAACAGGCCCTTGTGGGGGTCGAAGGCGATCGAGTCGGCGAGCTCGATTCCGCGCAGGCGCCGGCGGCCCTCCTCGCACAGCACGAACGCTCCGCCATAGGCGCCATCGACGTGCAGCCACAGCTTCTCTTGCGTGCAGAGGGCGGCGATTTGCGGCAGGGGGTCGATCGCGCCGGTGTTGGTCGAACCGGCGGTGGCGACGACGATGAAGGGAAGCCGCCCGCGCCCGCGGTCCTCTTTCACCGTGTCGCTCAGACGGTCAGGTTGCAGCCGGAAGGCGCGATCGACGGGGACGGCGCGGAGATTTTCGGGTGGCAGGCCCGCAAGGCGAAACGCCGCGGCGATGCTGCCGTGAGCCTGAGCCGATGCATAGCCTGTCGCGAGGCGCGGGTCGTTCGACGCGCCCACCCGCTCTTCGCGCGCCGCGACCACGGCGGTGAGGGTCGCCAACGAGCCCCCCGACGTGAAGAGGCCGGCCGCCCTGGAGGTGTAGCCGAATTCGCCGGCGAGCCAGGAGAGCACGTCGTTCTCCAGCCCCAGCAGGTCCGGCGCCGCCGCCGTAAGGCCGGTATAACGATTGAGCACGTCGGCGACGAGGTCGGCCACCGCCGCGGCGAACAGGCCGCCACCGGGAACGTAGGCGAGGTAGCCAGGCGCGGTCGTGCTGAAGGCGGCCTCGGCCGCGCGCGCCACGATCGCCAGGGCCGCGTCGGCCCCGCCTTCCAACGGCGTCTCCGTGACGCCGGGATAGCCTGGTCCCAGGTCGCGCGCCCTGGGGTCGGAAACTATGGGCGCGCTGGCCAGCGACGCCATATGGGCCAAAACAATCTTGGCCGCCGCCTCAAGCCAGGCGCGTTGCGTCGCGGCGTCCGGTTCGAGATCGTTGTTCGCCGACGTCATCCACCACCTCCGCGCCTTGAGCAAGTTGGCCCGAAGCGGAACACCACGCCGGCCGCCTCTCGCGCGGATCGACCGAAACAGAGCCTCGGGCCTGACGCGACGGGCGCGCGCGGCCGACCGCTGACTGTGCTCCCGGTCCGTTTTCGGTTCAAGGCGGTCTCAAGGAACGGCGCCGCGCCCTCGGCGTTCGAGGATCGGCAAAGGAGAACCACCATGAACGAGAACAAGGCGACGGGCGCGGCGAAGGTCGTCCTGGGAAAATTCGAGAGCGCGGCTGGCGAGGCGCTGGGCGATCCGGAGATGGAGGCGCGCGGCGGTCTGCGGCAGGCGGGGGGCTATGCGCAGGAAGCGGCCGGGACCGTGGAAGATGTGCTGGAAGGCGTGGCCGACCGAGCGAAGGCCGCCGCCGCCACGCTGTCCGACGCCTATGACCGCGTGTCGGATACGGCGCGTGGCATCGGCAGGAGGGTCGAGGACCGTCCCTACATGTCGGTCGGCGTGGGCGTGGCGGTCGGCCTTCTGGTTGGCCTGATCATGGCTTCGCGAGGGCCCAAAGTGATCTACGTGAAGCCGAGAGACTGAAAACTCGCGGGCGCTCCCTTTTCAGCACGGCCGATCCCGTCAAAGACCCACCGAGGGGCGACGCCTATTTGAACCCTGGTGAGCCAGAAAGGCCCATGGTAGCAACCGAGCGTCGCAACCGAGGGAAGAAGAGCCATGCGCCGTCGTTGGACCCTGATCGCCTCATTCCTTTCGGTGTTCGCATTTCAGGCCGCGCATGCCGAAGATGCCGGTGGCTTTGGCGTGGTGACCAGGGGGCCCGGCTGGACTTACACCCGCCTCGGCAATCAGACTGACGTCCAGACGAAAACCACGTTCGGGGTTCTCTTCGAAGGTGGCGGAAAGGACGTCAATGCGGCCTATCAGTGGATGTGCGGGCACGCCAACGGCGGCGACTTCCTGGTCATCCGGGCCTCGGGAACCGCCGACTACAACCCTTATATTCTCAGATTGTGTCCGGGTATCAATTCGGTCTCAACCCTCAAGATCACCAGTCGGCTGGCTGCCTTTCAGCCCTTCGTGCAGAAGACGATCCTGCGGGCCGAGGCGTTGTTCATCGCCGGCGGCGATCAGGCGGACTATGTGCGGTTCTACCAGCAAACCCCAGTGAACACGGCGATCGACGCCCTGGCGCGTCGGGGTGTGCCGGTGGGGGGAACGAGCGCCGGCAACGCCATCCTTGGCCAATTCGCCTTCTCCGCCTTGGCCAACGGCACGATCACTTCCCAGCAGGCCCTAAGGAATCCCTTCGATTTTCGCATCACCCTCGACAACGGCTTTCTGTTCCTCGGCCGGCTCCTCGCCGACACCATCACCGACGACCATTTCATCACCCGCGACCGCATGGGCCGTCTCGTCACCTTCCTGGGACGGATCGCGCACGATCACGCCGGACGGCGTCCCTATGGGATCGCCCTGGATGAAAACACCGCCTTCCTGATGGAGGCGAACGGCAAGGGGACGGTGGTCGGGTCGTCCACCGTCTATTTCCTGAGAACCCCTGGGCGGCCCGAAATCTGCGAGCCAGAAACACGCCTGACCTACCGGAACTTGGCGGTATATCGGATCGCCAAGGGCGGGACCTTCGACGTTGACGCCTGGGCCGGGACCGGAGGAACCGCCTACGATATCTCGGCCATCAAGGGCGATCTGACATCGACCCAGCCAGGTGGGTCTGTCTATTGAGTGGAGCGGCCTTCCCGGCCAGCCGATGACTTTACGCTAACGCATTGAAAATTGGCCAGCTCGGAGCGATCCGAATGCCGGGCGAGTACACAGCAAACCTTGCCAGACGCCGTAGGCTCAGAACGCTTCCGGCAATCCGCGCATGATAAACCGTAACGGACGATGCGGCGCACGGGGATCGGCCAGGACGGTGACGCGCAGGCGCTCGGCCCAGGCCCGTACCGCCAGCTTCCTGATCTCCCGCTCCCGGCTGGCGAACCGCCGTTCGCCTTCGGGAAGGTCGAGAACAAAGCCCTCGAAGTCTCCGAAGTGATCGAAGATGATGCCGGCGATCTTGCCGGTGTGTTCTTCCCAGCGGTCCTCGCAGCCATGGCCATGGCCGCGTCCAGGGTCATGGCCGTCGCCGCCTGGCTGTTCAGCGGAATAACCCGCAAAAGATGGTCCGATCTCCGAAGCCTCGCCCCCAAGGCCGTCGACCCGGGCGATGAGCAAGCCGAGATAGCGCTCGATCACCGGATACCACCGGCTGGACTTGGGCATGGCGGCGAGTCTGGCCTTGACGATCGCCAGCGTGGTCTCCTCCGGGCCAAGCATGTCTGACTTCGTCTTAACCGGGATCTTCACTTGAAAGGAGCCGACCACGTAGCGTTCAATCCGGACATCGTTGACGACCGCGGCGACCATTGGTTGGGGCGCGCGATTGGCGGCCGGTCGCCGCGCGATGGCGATTCTCGGCGGCGGCGGGGGCGGCGGAGGTGGCGGCGCGATGGTCACGCGCAGGCTGCCGATCCGGCGGATGACGATGTTGAATTCCTGCCCCTTCACGACGTTAGCTGGAAGATCGATGGTCAGCAAACCCGCAAGGCTCTCGCCCGCCCCGCTCGGTATTGGCACATAGGTCACGCCCCGCCGGGTAACGGTCTGGATGGTGTGGGCATCCGCGGCCGAGAGCACCTGCGATCCGTAGAGCCGGGCCGACTCCGCCAGGATGTCCGCGGCCGAGGGAGCCCCTGAGGCCCTGGCTGCGTTCCGGTCTGTCGGACAGCAAGCAACGGCCCGATACTCCAATGGCCGCCGGACTGCTCCGTGGCGCCACCGCGACGAGCCGCTAGCTCGTTCGGTCGTTTGGGCGTCCACCCCGTCAATGCGGGATAATTTGCCCCTCCTTGGATGGAGGGTGCAACCTTTGATCGGCGGGCGTTGTTGTTGCGCCGCTGGCGGGGCTCGTCAGAAGGAAATCTCCATGCCGAAAACTTCGCATACCGAAGCGGCTGGTCACCACGACCAAGCTGCGAAATCTCATCGAACCGCGGCCGAACACCATGGCAAGGGTGACCACGCCACGGGCGCAAAGCACTCTGCTGAAGCCCATGGCCATTCCACCAAAGCCCATGAGGCCTCCAGCGCGGCTCATAAAAAGAGCGGCTCGGCGAAATAGCAGGTCGTTTCAAGAGCCCGGCCTCCTGGTTGGCGGCCCGGCTCAATTGCGCCGCGGGCGGATCAATCGTTCGTTCGGGTTGACTTGTCAGTAGCAAGGTATGGTCAGCGACGTGACACCACTCCTCACCTCAGTGATCGGCCTCCTCCTGCTAGGCGCCGTCCTTCAGGACGCCTTCGAGGTCATGCTGCTGCCGAGGCGCGTGAAGCGTCGCTGGCGCCTGACCCGGTATTTCTTCAACTGGACTTGGCGCCTTTGGTCCCTGATCGCCGGGATCGTCCCGGCCGATGCCCGCCGCGAACGATTCCTCGGCATCTATGGCTCGCTGGCGATGACCCTGCTGTTCAGCTTCTGGGCGATCGCCTTGATCCTGGCCTTCGGCCTGCTGCAATGGGCGGCCCAGCATTGGCATGGGGCCAAGCCGGCGTCCGACCTCGCCGAGCAGATTTACTTGAGTGGCGTGACCTTCTTCACGCTCGGCTACGGCGACGTGGTTCCTCACACCCCTCCCGCGCGCATCCTGGCCGTGGTGGAAGCCGGCGTAGGGTTCGGTTTGATCGCGGTGGTGATCGGCTACCTGCCGGTTCTCTACCAGCTGTTTTCGCGGCGGGAGGCCCATGTGCTTCAGCTAGACGCCCGCGCCGGATCGCCACCGTCGCCGATCGTCTTGCTTCGCCGCCACGCCGAGAGCGGCGGCCTAGACAAGATCGACGACTTGCTTCGCACTTGGGAAATCTGGGGCGCCGAGCTCCTCGAAAGCCACCTGTCCTATCCGATGCTGGCCTACTACCGCTCGCAGCATCATGACCAATCCTGGCTGGCCGCGCTGGCGGCGATCATGGACACCTGCGCCCTGATCCTGATCGGCGTGGAAGAACTGAAACAGCTCCAGGCCAGGATGACCTTCGCCATGGCTCGCCAGGTCGTTGTGGAGATGGCGCGGTCCTTGGAAGTCTCGGGCCGCTCCGATGCGCCAAATCGCTTCCCGCCCGAGGATTTTGACAGGATGCTGGAGGCCTTCAAGGAGGCCGGGCTGACTTGGAACGGCGGCGAGGCGGCGCCCCAAACGCTCGCAGCGGTGCGGGCTACATACGAGCCCGTAGTGCAGGCGCTCGCCGAATATCTACTGATTCCCCTCTCAGGATGGGTGGCCGCGCGGGACACGCCTGATCACTGGGAACGCGGTGTGCGGGGGATTATCGCGAGCCGTCTCATCAGCGGCCTTGCCGACGGGTCGATTTCCGAAGCCTCGGCAGCGGCCGATTCGAAGCGAGGTGGGTGGGTTCGCCGCGTGCGCAGGCGGCAACGGCCACGCCAGTAGGTTGGGTCGAGAGACGGCAGCGGGCCGGCAACTCTCGGATGAGGCCAGGGGCATTGTCAAAGCAAATCAGTAGTGGCTAAATTCGCCGCCGGTACGTAGCGTTCACCCTCATCATCGGCCAAAGCGTGCGACAAAGGCGGGCTAGAAGGTAGACGTGCTGGTGGCCATACCGCGATGGGGCGAACCGACCAGGGAAGCTTAGAAACAGGAGCGAGAACATGGCTCCCAAAGCGCGCACGTCAGATTTCCGTATCGGGTTTATCGACGTTGCGGTGGCGGCAGCGCTGGCTGGCATTTTGTACGTTTCCTTTGGCGGCAATCGC
>JALYTR010000151.1 GCA_030854165.1 Pseudomonadota bacterium
GAGCCATCGACCATTTTGCCGGCTACGTTATCTGGGACCACTTCGCCGTCGACGGGGGTTCCACGCTGACCCGGTCGAATCTCGTCATCAACGCCTTGCTGAATGGGAATTGACGGGGCGACCAGCTTTGCACCTTGCCCATAGTGGATAGGCCCATTCGGAGGTTTCCCTGAACGGGCGATTGAGTTCACGCTCTCGGCACGAGAGCAGGAATAGTGCTCACGGTCACGCCGCTGGGGATCGTAACAGTCCGCTATTGACCAGTGCGGCGATCACACCGCTTCCTGATCGAGCCAATAAATCACAATCCAAGTCCCAAGGAATCCTGGTATTGGGCTGGACCCTAATGAGAATGCCTCGCTTCGAATGGAGAACGCCGCGATGATAAAGGTTGGATTAGCGACTTTGGCGCTTTTGCTCGCTATTGCTCCGGCCCTCGCCGCAACCCTGCCGGCTGACCTGGTGAGCGCGGCGGCGGCTTACGACAAGGCTCAGATCGCTGGCGACCGGGCCGAGTTGGAGAGGCTGCTGGCCGATGACTACACCTTGGTCAACAGCGCCAGCCAGGTTGAAGACAAGGCACAGTTCATCGCTGACTATACTGCGCCCGGCTATCGGCTCGACCCGTTTACTGTGCGCGAGCCGGTGGAGAAGGTGTGGACCGATGGCGCGGTGCTGGGAGGCCTGGTCACCCTCACCGGCGTGGACGGCGGCAAGCCCTACGCCGCGACCCTTCGCTTCGCCGACGTCTGGGCCAGGCGCAGCGGCAAGTGGCAAGTCATCTTCACCCAGGTGGCCCGCCCCCCCGCTAAGTGAGCCTCCGCGCGGATGGCCCGGCGATCCGCCATTTCCACCGGCACAGGGCCGGCGCGCCTCCGAGACGTCCATACCGCCAAACTTCGCCTTCCACTTGTAGAATGTCGGCGAGCTGACGCCGTGCTTGCGGCATAGCTCCGTCACCGCGATCCCGGCCTCCTGCTCCCGCAGAATCCCGATGATCTGATCCTCGTTGAACCTCGACTTCCTCCTCCGTCCGCTCCTTCCTGTCGGGCCGGACTCTAGCTATTCCTGGAGGAGTCCCAGGGGGTCACGTCATGGCCTACCACGCCGGTCAAGCCGGCGGCGTGGTCGCCGCCACCACCCTGCCGCTGCGATCCTGGCGAAAGCCATGGAGTACCGGACGCGGGTTCTCGATCATCAGTGCGTGACGGGCGTTGGCGCCGCTCCAGATGTCTGCGGCGCTGAGGGCCCGGTCGCCCCCGGAGGTTGATGGCCAAAACGGAACATGAGGACAGCCACGAATACGGCTACGACGAGGAGGCCGGCAACCATCCAGACCAAAGGCATCAAGGTCGCGCTTCGCTGGGATCGGGCCTCCTCACCACGCGGCGGTGTGTCGTCTCCCCCGCGATCCTGCATTCGGCTGCGCCACGATTTGCCGCTGTCACGCCGCATCAGGTGCAATCCTCTCGAAGCCAATCAAGCGAAGGCCCGGCCGGGGTACCGCAGCCGGGCCTCCGTCCCTACCTTGAGGGTCGTTTGGGTCTAGCGACATGGGGCGGTCTATCGCCCCAGCCGTTGGTTCCCGGACTTCCCGATCAGTGCGGCGGCGGTTCGTTCTTCATCGTGCCATCGCTATTCATCATGTCGGGATGGCTTGCCATGAGGGCCTTGCACTTGGTGTCGGCCATCATCGCGTCGTGCGACATCGCCTGACAGGAGTTCATGGTTTTCGTGTCCATCGGCGACATTTTCATCGCGGGCTTGTTCGGGGTGGCGCTCATGTCGTTTGAGTTCCCCATGCTGGCGGCGGCGGCATTGCCCGTAATGTCCGGATTGCTCTTGTTGGGCTGAGCGGCGGGGTCGCTCACCGTGGATTGGGCGACGGCTGCACCCCCGGCAAGCCCGATGGCGGCGAGCGCGACGCAAAATGTCCTGAGACGAGTCATGAGCATTCCCTCTGTGACTTTGATCGAAGTCGAAACCCCCACTGCGGTTTCATCAACCCGGCACACGCCCAACGGTTCCAGGCGACGATCGCCACTGGCATTGTCGCCCGGTCCGCCGGAACACCCCGTCCCGGCCACAGGAAGAACCGTGGAGTCAATCGGGCCCACTGTCCTCCCGCCCAGGACGCCGCACGGCTCTCAACGGGGCTGCGTGAGACTGGGCTTGGTCAAACCTTGCTGCCAGCAGGCGCTAAGCGTCTTGCCCGCTGAGCTCGGGGGGCCAAGCCGCCCGACAGGACGCAGAGGCGCTGCAACGCTTTCACCAGGACGCCTCCGTAAAGTTGGCCGTTGATATCATCGCGGTGTTCCGCCAACAGCCGCTTCTTGATCGCCGAGACGCCGGCGCACTCACCGGATCGCGCGAGTTCATAAGCCCGCTCCAGGGTGCTGGGACGCTCGTTCGGGGGATGTTCGTCGGTCACCACCAGCACCCTAAACAGAAACGCATCGCCAGCCTCATATTTGCGGCAAACACCGTCCACGCATCGGAACGTTCGGAGGCGCCGGGCCTTTCAACAGCCATGGCCTACCTGATCGAGTTTCTGAAAGGCGCGCACATCGTCGAACGCCTGGACTCCGACTGTGTAGACGCGGCGGCGGCGCGCGATCACGCCGTGGAGCAAATCGCCTCCGACCCTCGCTTTCGGAGCGTAACGGGGTTGCGAGTGCGCGCCGAAAGCGGCGCGATCCTGGCTCGGTGGCCAGACGCCTAGAAGCGGAGCCTAACTGGCCAGCTGGCGCGCAAGCCGTCTCTCGACTCTGGGCATGGCGGTCAACACCAGTTGTCAGGGCGCCCTTCGCTCCGCCGCTCCCCCCCCAATTTTGGGAAGCAGCCATCGGTTTTGCAAAAAAACTTAGGGGAGACGCGGCAACCGAGCCCCCCTGGCTATGAGACTTACGACCCAACAGAGCGTGAATATGGAGGCCTGGACAATTCGGTTGACAGTGCCCGACGGCCCGATGACCGGACTACAAAGATTGCGACGTGGGTTTTTCATGGATGGGTTGCGCGGACCGCGCCGACCATGGGCCCAGATGAGCTTGCCTGGCCGAGGTACAATTGCTTAGAAAGAATCTGGCGCGACGGCGAAAGGATGGCATGGGAACGGCGATGAAGCGCGTGGCCTCGACCACTGCGGGGTGCGTTTTGCTGCTCTCGGCGCCTTGTGCCCACGCTCTGACGCAAACCATCATCCTGATCCGTCACGGCGAGAAGCCGTTGCTTGGCCGCGGTCAGCTCACCTGCCGCGGGCTCAATCGCGCGCTGGCTCTCCCGGGCGTGATCGAGGCGGCCTTCGGCAGGCCCGACGTGATCTTCGCCCCCGATCCCGCCCATGAGGTGTTCGATCCCGGAGGCGAATTCGACTACGTTCGTCCCTTGGCGACGATCGAGCCGACCGCCATCGCATTCGATCTGCCGGTGCATGTGGAGTTCGGATATTCGGATATCGCGGCCCTGGAGGCGGAGCTTGCACAGCCCCGCTATTGGGCTTCGACCGTTCTGATCGGATGGGAGCACGTTTGGGCCGCTCGCATGGCGAAGGAGCTGATGGCGGCCAATGGGGGCGGTGTGGAGGCGGTCCCCTCCTGGGGCTCAGGCGACTATGATAGTATTTACGTGGTGAGGATCGATCGCACATTCACCCGCGCCACGGCCGTGTTTCAACACACCCGCGAGGGGCTGGACGGCCAATCCGATCAATGTCCGGGTAATTCCGGTTCGACACCGCGGCCGGAAAAGTGATCGGCGCGGAACCAGCTTTCAGGCGCCCCGCCGTGCGCCGGTGGAAAAATGGCGTGGGGCTGCGTGACAGTTTTGGAATTATTTGACGCAGAGTTTCGGCGCTATTTGTCGTGGGCGCCGACGCGGAGGCGCTTGCCGGACATGTCATGGCCGTTATCCAGGGCATGTCCACCCTAGCCCGAGACGGCGCGACCCGGACCGTGCTCCTTCAGATCGCCAAGACAGCAATGCTGGCTTGGCCGCAAGGCCAGTGACCGCACACGGCGGAGTCCGCTTTGGGTCGAGGCTGTGTAAAAACTCCGAAGTCCGCCTGGGCGATGAAATATCCTTCTATGGAGGCGGCAGTTTATGGATCGCGATTGCGCGTAAGAAGCGTGAACCGGGCCTGATCAGTAAATTGTTGCGCCGAGATTTGATCGGTGCGCGTTTTTACTCAGCCTCGGTCAATTTTCACCGTTCGCTTGCGGCCCGAAAGGGGACACTCGTGGCGGCGCGGCGTCGAAGCCCAAGAGAAGCGGGCCGGCCGGGAACAGTTCATCGTCCCGCAGCATTTAAGAGGTGGCGAGAGGAGCATCTAACATGGCGCACAAACCACCCACCGGGGATGAAGATCGCCGGATTCCCGAAGATCCGAAACCTCCCCAGACCAAGCCCCATGTCGACAAACAGCTCGACCACGGTCTGGAGGAAACCTTTCCCGCCAGCGATCCTGTGTCAATAAATCCTGGCGCGGATTGATCGCCGATTGGCGAGCCCCTCTGGCCCGACAATTCGATCCGGCCGCGAGTCGAGCATCAGCCGGCCGTCATTCTGTATCGAATTCGCGAGGCGGATCGACGATTCGGCGCTTGCCGATGAATTTCCAACTGGACCGAGCGGATCGAAGATCGCCTGCCCGACGGGGATGGCAAGGAGGACAGGCAGCGGACTGCCTGGAACGAAGCGGCTCCGCTTGGGTTCAAGTGGCACGCAGGAGAAAACGAACCCATGTCCGCCTCGGAAACGCTTAAAGAAATCTACATAGACGAACTTCGCGACCTATGGTCGGCTAACGACCAGATGCACGGCGCATTGAAGCAACTGTCGCACAAGGCTGGAAATCCCAAGCTAAAGGCCATGCTCGACAAGTCGGTGGGCGGGGTGGCGAGGCACACCGAAGCTTTGAAAATGCTCGTTGAAACGAACGTCGGCAAACACCGCAAAGACCATTGCAAGGGCATGGAGGGTCTCGTGGCGGAGGCCAGGAAGCACGCCATCGACGCCCATATCAAGGATGATGACGCCCGCGACGTGATCATCGTGGCCCAATACCAGCGCATGTCTCATTACGGTATGGCGGGGTTCGGGACGGCCGAAGCCTATGCCAGAGCTCTGGGCCTGCTGGCCGACGAAGGCAAGCTGAAGGCCATAACCGGTGAGATTTATCAGGCCGACGAATTCGCGACCGCGCTCGCCGAACAGTCGGTCAATCTGGCGGCCAAGCGCGGGTGACCGCCGCGCCAAGGTCTTCGCTCAGTCAGGGCTAATCGATTTCTCGGCGGCCCTCGGCCTGCCTTCGTGTTTGGAGAATTTGCATGCGGCTTCCAAAGAGTGCGACCGTCGCCGTCGCGGATGGTGAAAAGCTCAAGTCAGAACTACGACGCCTATTTCCAGAAGATCCATGACCTGATGACACGCGACGGCGTCGCCCTGGTCCACTCCATCTGCCGCCGCCACGGACCGGGCGTGACCAATCCCTTCCTCGCCAAATACATCTTCCCGGGCGGCTACACCCCCCTGCTATCCGAGGTCCTGCCCGCTGTAGAGCGCGCCGGCCTGCAGGTGGCGGATATCGAGCTCTGGCGCCGGCACTACGCCTGGACCCTGGCCCACTGGCGCGCACGCTTCGCCGCCCGGCGCGACGAGGTGGCGACTCTCTATGACGAGCGTTTCTGCCGCATGTGGGAATATTATCTAGCCATCAGCGAGGTGGCCTTCCGCTGGGCCGGTTACGCGGTCTTTCAGCTGCAGCTCACCCGGACCATCGACGCCGCGCCGGTCACCCGGGCCTATGTGGAATGTGGCGCGCGCTGATCACCGCTGCGGCCAGGGCGCCGCCGGTGGCCATGATCGGGAACACCAGCCTCGGGTCCATGCCCATCAGGCTGAACATCAGCAGCGACGGGGCGTAGTGCCCGACGCCGAAGTTCAGCAGCACGCCCATCAGGAAACTCGCGGCGATGGCGGCGATCATCAGAGGGAGGGGCAGGGACGCCCCCACGCCGCCGGCCGGCAGCAGATGCAGGTTTGACGCGGCATATAGCGCGGCCGCGATCAGGAGGGCGGCGGCGACGACACTTTGCAC
>JALYTR010000152.1 GCA_030854165.1 Pseudomonadota bacterium
CCTTTCTGGCATTCATGGCCTTCGCCTTCGTTACTTCACGGGCGCGAGGGGGTCGAGCCGATGTGGCGGGCGATCGGGAACACCAGGCGGCGATTGTCTGCTGACGGGTGAAACAGCGCCGGCGCCATCCGCGCCCCCTCCACCGCTTCGCGGTCCCCCTCCCCCCGCGAAGAGGCGCGGGGGAGGATGAGAGGCGCTGCAATCCTCCCCCATTCATGGGGGAGGGGGACCCCGAAGGGGTGGAGGGGGCGAGGGACAGGGCGTGATGTTGAAGGCGCGATCAGTCAAATTCCCTCTCATCGCAAGCTCCCTCAAAAATCCTTCGTCACCCCCGCGAACACCCCCCGCCGCGGCCCAAACTGCGGGGCGCCGACGCCGATGCCGGCGCCGTCGCGGATTTCGTAGATGCGGTCGAAGGCGTTGCTCACGGCCAGGTGGACCTCGATGGGGCCAAGGGAGGGCGTTTTCGAAGCGGTGCGAGTGGGCGAGGTTCACCTGGACGTAGCCGGGCAGATGCTCGCCGTTGGGAACGCCGCCCGGCGCCGTGGCGTGCAGGCCGCTGCCCAAGATGAGATCGCCGCCGATCCGCCTGCCGCGCCACAGGTACGAGGCGTCGGCCGAGGGGGTGAAGGTCTGATCGTGATCCAGATAGATGAAATGGTCGGCGATATAGGCGAGGTCGGCGGCGCTGGAGTTGAACTGGCTGGAGACGATGTCCTCGCCCTGGTTCCTGGCCCAGGCGAAGCTGGCGTAGGTAGAGAGGGGCCCGCGGTTGTAGCCGGCGTTGAACTCGACGCCGTACTGGCGGCCCAACGCTTAGTTGAACGGCGTCAATATGATCGCCGCTCGCCCGTCAAACCCCTCACCCGCCCCGCTTCATCGTCTCGCGGGCGATGACCACCTGCTGGATCTGGCTGGTCCCTTCGTAGATCCGGAAGATGCGCACGTCGCGGTAGAGGCGCTCTATGCCATGGTCGGCGGTGTAGCCGGCCCCGCCGAAGATCTGCACCGCCCGGTCAGCGACCCTGCCGACCATTTCGGAGGCGTAGTATTTGGCCGCCGCCGCCTCCAGGGTGACGCTCGCCCCGGCATCGCGTAGCCGGGCGGTCTCCAGGGTGAGGGCGCGGGCGGCCAGGGCCTCGGTCTTGGAATCGGCGATCATGGCCTGGATGAGCTGGAACGCGGCGATGGCTTGCCCGAACTGTTTGCGCTCGGCGGCATAGGCCACGGTGTCGGCCAGCAGTCGCTCGGCCACCCCCACGCAGACGGCGGAGATATGCAGGCGGCCGCGGTCCAGGACTCGCATGGCGATCCTGAACCCCTCCCCTTCCGCCCCCAGACGATTTTCCGCCGGCACACGGACGTTGTCGAAATTCACGTCGCAGATGTGGGCCCCGTGTTGGCCCATCTTCTTTTCCGGCCTGCCGATGGAAAGGCCCGGCAGATCGCGCGGAACCAGGAAGGCGCTGACGCCGCCCGCCCCCTTGAGGGTCGGATCGGTGCGCGCCATCACCGTGAACAGCGCCGCCCTGTTGGCGTTGGTGATGTAGCGCTTGGCGCCGTTCAGAACATAGACCTCGCCGTCGCGCGCGGCGCGGGTCTGGACCGAGGCGCTGTCGGAACCGGCCTCCGGTTCGGTGAGGGCGAAAGAGGTGACGATCTCGCCGGACGCGATACCGGGCAGCCAGCGCGCCTTCTGCTCGTCCGTGCCGAACATCACCAGCCCCTGGCTGCCGATGCCGACATTGGTGCCGAAGGCCGAACGAAATGCCGGGCTGGCGCGGCCAAGCTCGATGGCCACCAGGCATTCGTCCTCCATGGAAAGATCGAGCCCGCCGTATTCCTCGGGGATCGACAAGCCATAGAGGCCCAGGGCGCGCATCTCCGCGAGAATGTCCTCCGGCACCGCGTCGTCTTCGGCGACCTTGGCCTCGATCGGCCGCAGGCGCTCGGCGACGAAGCGGCGGACGGTGTCGATCAGTTGAGCGCGCGTCTCGGCGTCCAGGGCCATTGCATGATCCCTCCCGCCGCCCCATTAGGCCGCGCGACCTCTCACGAACAGGATTTTCCGGCCATGGACGGCGGCGACGGCGAGGCGACCTGGACGCCCATCGAGATCGCCGACGGCGAATGGGCCGGCTGGCGCGTCTGGAGCAACGATCCGTTCGAGATTCTCTCGGGCCCCTTCTATTGCCGGCGGGACGAGGCCGGGAAGATGATCTGCGCCTTCCGGGCCGAAAAGAAACACATGAACAATAGCGGCGCCGTGCACGGCGGCTGCCTGCTCACCTTCGCGGACTACGCCCTTTTCTGCATCGGCGCGGAGGCCATCGAGGGATCCGGGTCCGTCACCGCCTCGCTCAACGCTGACTTCATCGACGCCGCCCGCCTGGGTGAAGTTATCGAGGCCTCCGGCGAGGTGGTCCGCGCCGGCCGGTCCCTGGTGTTCATGCGCGGACTTATCTCCACCGCCGGCCGGCCGCTGATGACCTTCTCGGCCATCGTCAAAAAGGTGCGGCGGGGTAGCGCCGTTCAGGTCCCCGCCGATGCCGACGGCGTTGCCCGCATGGCCGCCAGCCAGCGGGTGACGTGAATCAATTCTTCCGGAACCTTGAATTTCACCATCCGCGCGAAGTCGATGCCGATGAACAGCACCCCATCGGCTATCGTCACCCGATCGGCGCCAAGCCATTCGCTTTCGCCCAGGCGCCGGTCGAAGACTTCGAGAGCCCGCTCGGCGACGTGCCGGAAGTGGGCGGCGATCTCGGGAATCTGCGTTTCCAGGGCGGCCAGGGCCGGATGGCCATGGCGCACGCTCATCATCAGCGGCATGGCGGCCATCATCTCGGCCCGCCGCGTCCACATTTCGATGAGGGCGATCTCCCAGGCATCGAGACCGAACAGATTGGGCTCGGGGTAGACCGCCTCGAGATAGCGGCAGATGGCCAGCGACTCGGTGAAGGTGGTTCCGTCGTCAAGGGTCAGGGACGGCACGTGGGGCAGGCCAGCCCGCTCGAGATATTCGGGCTTGCGATGCTCGCCGGCGAACAAATCCACGTCGATCACTTCGATATCCTCGATTCCCTTCTCGGCCATCAACCAGCGCACCCGGCGAGGGTTGGGGGCGCGGCGGCTGTCGTAGAGTTTCATGGGCGAGCCTTGGTTGTTGTCGGCGATGGTTCGAACGTCTTTTCTCTTTCGTGGGCTTCTTCGCGATCGAAGCGAAAATCGGCGGGCAGCGGTCTTCCCAAGCGACGAAGAATCGCGAGTGCCGTCTCGCGGGCAGCCGATGGGGTGGTCGCGGTGTCGTCGGTCATTTAGTCGGAGTTACTCGTGAGCAGCCCTCGCTGCAACGCCCGCGTTTCGCGGGCTTGACGCTCGCGACTCCCTGAGCAAGACCCGCGCGACTTGAAATCAGGAGTAACTCCGATGGCGGATATCCGCTTCGACGGCAAGGTGGCGATCGTGACCGGGGCGGGCGGGGGCCTGGGCCGAGAGCACGCCATCGAGTTCGCCAGACGCGGGGCCAAGGTGGTGGTCAACGATTTGGGTGGGGCCATGGACGGCTCGGGCGGGTCGTCGGAGGCCGCCAAGGCGGTGGTGGCGGAAATCACGGCGGCCGGCGGCGAGGCGATCGCCAACGGCTCGTCGGTCACCGACGATCAGGGCGTGGCCTTGATGGTCAAGCACGCCATGGACGCCTGGGGCCGGATCGACATCCTGATCGCCAACGCCGGGATCCTGCGCGACAAATCCTTCTCCAAGATGGAGATGGCCGATTTCGAGTTCGTGCTGGACGTGCACCTCATGGGCACGGTCAAGCCCGCCAAGGCGGTGTGGGAGATCATGAAGGCGCAGAACTACGGGCGCATCGTGGTCACCACCTCGTCTTCCGGTCTCTACGGCAATTTCGGCCAGACCAACTACGGCGCCGCCAAGCTCGGCATCGTCGGCTTCATGAACACCCTCAAGCTGGAGGGCCAGAAGAACAATATCCACGTCAACGCCATCTGCCCGGTGGCGGCCACGCGAATGACCGAGACCCTCATGCCGCCGGAGATTTCCGCCCGTCTGGCCCCGCGGTACGTCACGCCGGGCGTCGTCTTCCTGTGTTCCGAGGACGCCCCCACCGGCGCCATCCTCACCGCCGGCGCCGGCACCTTCGCCCTGGCCCGCATCGTCGAGACCGAGGGGGTCTATCTGGGCGAAGGCGGCCTCTCGGTGGAGGAAGTCCGCGACAACTGGGCCCAGATCGCCGACGAAGCCGGCCAGAAAGCCTATGTCACCGGCGGCGAGCAGACCCAGAAATTCTTCCGCAAGATGGGCGGGGGGTGAGGCGACCACCGACCAGGGTTCGTCACCGCTCGCTCACGCGCCCACGCGGCTAACGAAGGATCGGTCTTCGCCGAGGATGCAGCCCGTGGCCTCGGCGCGGCGCAGGCATTGGGCCGCGCCCTCCTCGGTCATCAGCGCCTCGCGGTAGCGTTCGTAGGCGGCCAGATCGGGAAAGTCGATCAAGCCGAAGGCCATGTTGGTCGGCCCGGCGATCTTGGTCGGCAGATAGTAGTCCACGAATCGGCCGCCGCAGCGTTCCACCGGCGCCCGCAAGGCCCGCGCATAGGCCTCGAAGTCGGCGAGCTTTCCGGGATCGAGGGTATAGCGGATGCAGAGCGTCAACATGGGCGTCTCCTTTTCAGGTCGGGGGTGGGTGATTTTGATGGCTCCGCTCGGCCTTGTCGCCCTCGAACGCTTCGGAAAGCTCCGAACCATGGAAGGGTGATCGGCGGACGCATCCGGGCTAGAGTGACGGCCATGGCCTCCACCCCTTCGATCGCCGAGATCGGCGCCCTGATCGGCAATCCGGCGCGGGCCAATGTGCTCATCGCCCTGTTGGACGGCCGCGCCCTGACCGCGACGGAACTGGCCTTCGCCGCCCACGTGTCGCCGCAGACGACCAGCGGCCATCTCGCCCAGCTCACCGAGGCGAACCTGTTGCTGCGGCAAAAGCAGGGTCGGCATTCCTATTACAGGTTGGCCTCGCCCCTGATCGGTGGGATGCTGGAGGCGATCATGGCGGTGGCGGCGGACGGTCCCTCCCCGCCTCGGCCGCGGTGGAAGGGCGATGAGGCGCTGAGAGCGGCGCGCACCTGTTACGATCACCTGGCCGGAAGATTGGGCGTGGCGCTCGCCGACGCCCTGGTGAAACATCGCCGGATCGTGCTTGGCGAGGGTGGCGGCGAGGTGACGCCCCGAGGCGCCCGGTTCCTCGTTGAGTTCGGCATCGACCTGGAAGGGATCGATCGTCGCCGGCGCGCCTTTTGCCGCCCTTGCCTCGACTGGAGCGAACGCCGTCCGCACCTTGCCGGCGCGGTCGGCGCCGCGCTCGCCGCCCGCTGTTTCGAGCTGGGCTGGACCCAGCGCGTACGGGACGGGCGCGCGGTGACGATCTCTGGCGCCGGTCGCATCGGCTTCGCCGAGATTTTCGGCCTCGCTCTGGACCTCTAGGACCACCCCGAGGCCCCGGGCTGCAAAATCGCTGACCCACCCGCCGAAATGCCTTGCGCCCGCCGCCGCGCCGCGTTCTGTTGCCCGTCGCCTTTTCAACTCCCAGGAACGACCCTCCAGTGAATACGGCGGCCCGCGGCCCGGCCACTTCATCGCGCCTGTCCATGCCGAACCTGCTGGCCTTTTCCACGCCAGGGCTGTGCATCGGGGCCCTGGCGGTGGCCCTCGCCGTCTATCTGCCGCACCATTACGCCAGCCACTTCGGCCTGGGTTTGAAGGAAATCGGCCTCGCCTTCCTGGCCGTGCGGCTGATCGACGCCCTCTTCGATCCGGTCATCGGCGTGATGATGGATGGCACCCACACCCGGCTGGGACGCTACCGCCTCTGGCTGGCCCTCGGCGCGCCGGTCCTCATGGCCGGTGTCTATATGCTGTTCGATCCCCCTGGCGCGGTGAGCTACGGCTATTTGATCGGCTGGCTGTTCGTCTACTATATCGGCACGTCGCTGATCACCCTGTCCCATCTGTCCTGGGCGTCGGTCGTGGCCGCCAACTATCACGAACGCTCCCGTG
>JALYTR010000153.1 GCA_030854165.1 Pseudomonadota bacterium
CCCGCATGCCGTTCATCCTCTTCCCCAAGCAGATCGAGTGGGTGGAATGGGTTCACGCCCATTGGCGCGAGGGGACGCCTGGCCTGACCGAGAAGTCCCGCGACTCGGGAGTGACTTGGTTGTCGGTCGCGCTGGCGTGCTCCTTGTGCCTCCACCATCATGGCCTCGCGATCGGGTTCGGGTCGCGCAAGGAAGAATACGTCGACAAACTCGGCGACCCGAAATCAATCTTCTACAAGGCGCGCATGTTCATGGAGGAGCTGCCCGTCGAGTTTCGGAGTGGATGGGATATCACCCGGCATGCCCGCCACCTGCGGCTAGACTTCCCCCAGACGGGCTCGACGATCACCGGCGAGGCGGGATCCAACATCGGCCGCGGTGACCGCGCCTCGATCTATTTCGTCGACGAGGCCGCCTTCCTCGAACAACCCTTGCTCGTCGATGCCTCCCTCAGCCAGACCACGAACTGCCGGCAGGACATCTCGACGCCCAATGGCCTGGGCAATCCCTTCGAACAGAAACGCCATGGCGGCAGGATGGACGTCTTCACTTCCATTGGACCGATGACCCGCGAAAGGATCTGGCCTGGTATGACAAGCAGGTCCGCGAGATCGACAACCCGGTGATCGTCGCCCAGGAGATCGATATCGACTATTCCGCCTCGGTTGAGCGGGTGCTCATTCCCAGCGCGTGGGTGCGGGCGGCCATCGACGCCCACAAGCGGATCGGCATCGCGGCGACCGGCGCGCGCACGGCGTCACTCGACGTGGCGGACGAGGGAAGGGACGCCAATGCCTTCTGCGGCGCCCATGGGATCGTGGTCGAGCATATCGAGCAATGGTCCGGGGCCGGTGGCGACATATTCGGGACCGTCGAGCGAGCCTTCGGGCTCTGCGATGTGCGGGGATATCGCAAGCTGAGATACGACGCGGACGGCCTTGGGGCCGGGATCAGGGGCGATGCCCGGAAGATCAATGAAGCGCGGACCGTCCAGATCGAGGTCGAGGCGTTCCGAGGCTCCGAAGCGCCCTTCAATCCCGAAGGCGAGGATGAGCCCGGTCGGAAGAACAAGGACTTCTTCGCCAACCGCAAAGCCCAAGCCTGGTGGGCGCTGCGCAAACGGTTCAAGCAGACCCATCGCGTGATCAGCGAGATCGAGGAACACGGCCGGCCACTGACCTCCGCAACCCATGACGATCTCATCTCGCTCAGCTCCGAGATGGGCTTTCTGGCCAAGCTGGTGAGCGAACTTTCGCAGCCGACCTATGCGGTCAACACCATCGGCAAGATCCTGGTCGACAAAATGCCAGAGGGGGCGAAGTCGCCAAACCTCGCCGACGCGGTCATGATCCAATTCTCGCAGGTGGCCAGGGCGCCGATGCGGATCAGCCAAGCGGCGCTCGACGCGTTTCGGTAGGGCAGAGTCAGGCGGCTCGGAAGTCCTGCAACTGCGAGGCCGGGAAGTTGAGTCCGCTCGGCGTGGGAAGCGGTTTTGCTAGGCGATCATGGTGTGCGGTTTAACGAGTATAGGCGGATGCTGAGAAAAGGCTCCGCTGGTGTGGATCGCCGCGCCGGCTCCCGCGCCCAGCCCCGCCATGGCGGCGATGAAAGCGTGGGCGTGGGTGGCGGGCGCCACGGTCGCGGCGGCGCCGCCGGTGTCGACAACCTTCGTTCCTCCATGGCCGTCGCTGGACGCGGCGAAGGTCGTGCCGAGATAATCACCGATGAGGGTGAAGTGGGCCGAGACCCCGCCGCCGGTGACCGTCAGAACGCCCTTGTTCGCCGTGCCGTTGTAGCTGGCCACACCGCCGGCGATATCCGCCAGATCCAGCGAATTGCGTCCGATCTTGGAGAAATTGATCAGCTCTCCGCCGTAGAGGTGCGACTGGCCAAGTTCGAGGGTTCCGGCGGCGCCGAACCACACGTTCTGGCTGAAGCTCGAGGTGAAATCGAGCAGACCGCCGGTTACCACCGCCCGGCCAGCGCCGCTCACCGCGCCGTTGACCTTGAGCAGCCCGCCGTGGGTTGAAAGCACACCGTTGTTGGCGATCGCACTGTCGATCACCATCAGGCCAGAGCCGGAGGTGTAGATCACCCCGGCATTGTCGATCGTGTTCGATCCGGTGTTGAGCGTGAGGCCGACGGAGCTGTTGGCGACGATCACCCCCTTGGCGCCGTTGACCAGGGTGAGCACGCCGTTACCCAGCAGCCCCGCGCCGGAGATGCGGTTGTCGATATTGTCGAGGGTCGCGCCTTTCACCACGCCGTAGATGCGATTTGTGCCCAGCGCGGTGAGGACGATCTGGCCGCCGCCGCTCAGGGCGGCGCCCGCCGCGCCGACGATAAGGTCGGTGTTCCCCGCATGAGCGGTCGAGGAATTGACAGCGATCCGTCCGGGATTGTCGATCGCGCCCTCAAGAGTCAGGTTGGTGGCCGCCGCCACGGTGAGCGTGCCGGCAAGCGTGACCGCCTGGCCGGTTCCATCGAGCACCGTTCCCAGGCCCTCGGTGGTGAGATGGCTCGACCCGACCGCCTCGACCGTCCCGCCGGCGATGTCGACGCCGTTCAGCAGCACCCGCCCGCCGTTGGCCTCGATCGTGCCGCCGGCGTTGGTGATGGTTCCGGCCGCGACCAGGGCGCCGACCGTGGCTTCGATCAGGCCGCTGTTGACCACCGAGTCGACCACGAAGAGGGCCTTGGCCGCGTTGGCGTCGATCACCCCCTGGTTGATCACGGTGAGGCCGCCCGCCCCGATGCCGCCGGTGCCGGCAATCGTGTTGTCGACATTGGTCAAGACCGAGCCGGCCCCCGCGCCGACGATCTGGGCCGTGCCGGCGCCCCTTTGCGTGGCGACGCCGGCGACCAGGTTGATCGATCCGGCGCCGGTCAAGGTGACGCCAGCGGGATCGACGATAAGGTTGGTCTGGTTTCCACTCTCTCCGGCGCCGGCCACATTTATGACCCCGCTGTTGACGATGGCCCCCTTGAGCGTCGCTTCGTGACTGCCGGTGATGTAGCCGGCGAAAACGTTGATGGTCGCCTTGTCGATGAGCGGCGAGGCCGAGCCGTCCAGCACCGTGTTGCTGTTGCCGACGGCGATGTCGATCACGCCCGTGCCGACGGAGGTCAGTGTGCCGCCAGAGATACTCACCTGTTCCAGGTAGACGACCGCGCCGTTGGCGGCCAGGATCGTCCCGCCGCCCGTCTGATCGACATTGGCGCCCCGGCGGATGTCAAGAAACAGGTTGGCGCCGACCCCGGTGGATTCGATCAGGCCGTTGTTGGTGATGGAGTCATTCGAAATCAACAGGGCGCCGCCGACCCCGTTGGCGTTGATGACGCCCGCCGCGCCGTTGGTCAGCGTCGCCCCGGCGGGGCCGAGGCCTATGCCGCCCGCGCCGGAGATGGTGTTGTCAAGGTTGACGCAAGAGCCGTACAAGTTAATGAAACCGTCCATGGTGACCTGGCCGCCGCCATCGAGCGTGGATTCTCCGAGGAGAAGTGCACCGTCGTGGCTGAGCGAAATTGTGCCCTTATTGGCAAAGGTTCCGGCGTTGATAGAAAAAACGCTGCGGCCGGTCGGCGCTTCGATCGTGCCTGAATTGGCGCCGCCATTGAGGACCTGGAAGTTGCCGCCATAGCCAACGTCGAAGGTCACGTTGGCGGCGACCTGGAGGCTGCCCACGTAATCGACCGCGGTAGAACTATCCGTCACCGTATAGGGCGCGCCCGCCGCATCGATGAAGGCGTTGTCGGAGGCGCCCGGAACCGTCCCCCCGCTCCAGTTCGTCCCGGTGTTGAAATCGCCGCTGACGGGGTTCAGCCAGTGAATGTTGGTCATGTCATTTTCCTGATTGGAATTGTTCGGCGCAGGCGGGTGACGGTTTTAAGGGGCGTTACGGGGTCTTGGAAGAGCGGAGTTGGGTCCTGTCGTCGATGTCGGACTCCAAGGGGCATTTCGATCTTCAGCCTCGAGGGGCGTTGATCCCCGTTTGGAGCCCCAAGAGAGGTCGGCTGATCAATTTGTACCACAAGGCCTCCAAAGTGATAGGCGGCCGACCGTACACTGCGGAAAACGGCCGCGCATCCTTAAAGTGAAGGATGCGGAGCGCCGATCTCGAGGACGCTAGCCGCTCCCAGGGCCGGCGAGCCGCGCGATCAGGCGGCACAGTTCGCCTCGGTCGGCCGCGCCGGTCTTCGCAAAATCGAGAAGGCCGCGCTGGGCGGGTCGGTCTAAGCAGGCTTGCCTGGTGTCGCCAACGGTAGGCGGCCGTGATTCTCTGTTTCGACCTGATTCGGGAGGCGGAACATGACGGGATAATCTCCGGTGGTGGCGAGCGAGGAGCAGTGCGCGAGTCTGCGGCGGCTGGCCAGTTCGATCGACCGATCCGAGGCCGATCGGGCGCGCGGCCTCTTACTGACCCTGAGGGGCTGGACGAGCGGCGAGATCGGCCAAGCCTTTGGCGTCCGCGAGGATACGGTGCGGCTCTGGCGCGGCGATTTCGCCAGAGGCGGGGTCGCGGCGCTGCGGACGAAGCTGGCGGCCGGCCCCGATCCGATCAAGGCGCGCGCGGCGCTGAAGGTGGCCGCCGATGTGCTGGCCGCGCCGGTGGCCGACCGCGTGAACTGGACGCCGCCGCGACTGATCGAAGAGATCGAGCGGCGAGAGGGGGTGCGCATCTCGCCGTCGCGGCTGTCGGTGGTGCTGCGTAAAAAGGGGGCTTTCGATTCCGTCGCCCTCGGCACACTCTGAAGGGCCGGCAGGATGGCGATGCGGTGGATCGCGGCGGCCTGAGGATCAAGCTCTTCAAAGCCCAGGCGAGAGCCGGCGACATCGATCTGCTGTTCGGCGATGAGAGCGAGGCGCTGACACACCCCTATCTGGCCAGAGCATGGGCCAAGTGCGGGGCGGACCTGCGTGTGCCGGCGCCGGGACAGGCAGCCAAGGTGGCGATGATGGGCTCGTTGGACTGGCGGAAGCGTGAACTCATCGTCCACACAAGCCGCACCAAGAAGAGCGCCGACTTCATCGCTCATCTGGAGCAACTGGACCCAATCTACGGGCCAAGGCCGGGTGCGCCTGCCGCCAGACCCGTGGTCCTCGTCCTCGACAACGGCCCGATCCACCTCAGCAAAACCAGCCGAGCCGCCCTTCAGGCGCGGGCCCACTGGCTCACCGTCGAGTGGCTGCCCAAATACGCCCCCGAACTCAACGACATCGAGATCATCTGGTGACAGATCAAAAGCAGTCATCTCGCCCACCAGACCTTCGCCGATCCCGACACCTGGAGCGCTCTATCCATGCCGCCGTCACCCACTTAAACGAAGAGAGAAATCGGCATCCGTTGGGCAACCAGCGAATCTCTGCTTAGGCGGCGGCCGGGGTTGAGTTGGCGGCCTTGGCGTCGCTTTTCGGGGGCTCAAAAGTCGGGGGAATTCCTTCGCGAGTCGCTCAGGTCAGAGGCGCAGATCGATAGGGCGCCGCCTTTGATAGGTGCGCACATTCTCTCCGAAGGATCGCCATCGAAAGGCCTGGCGATGTTGTGCAGGCGCGGCGTCTCGCGCGACGGGCTGCCGTCGTCGTTGTTCGTGTGCCAAGTGAACGAATATCTGACCCCGTTCGCCAGCCAGATCGCGCCGCTCGAGTCGAACATGTTCCCCGACAGGGCTGCCTTGCATCGCTGGACGTGCGTCCGCGCTCCGGCTCGATCGAGGAAGAAACAGGTCGCCCGTCCAAACTCGCCACTGGCCGACGCGCCGCCAGCGCTCAGGATAGAGACGTAAGCCGCCCCTGCGGCGAGTGCCATGGGAATGAGGTTGCGCACAGGTCTGGCCGTCTAAGAGCCCGATGGACCGCGCTTGCGCAATCGGACGCCGGGTCCGCCGCCGTTCTCGTCGATGAACGTCGCGCCGGCCAACTCGAGCGCGGCCCGCATAGCGGCAACAGCATCGGCGGACACTGCTCGCCGTCCCCGCTCGAATCTGCAGCGCCGTGGCTAACCGTGCAAGTCCCGCCATCGCCGCCCTCCGGCCCATGGTCGATCCCCGGCGGTCAGGCC
>JALYTR010000154.1:0-3450 GCA_030854165.1 Pseudomonadota bacterium
GTGGTGTTGTAGGCGCGGCCCAGGCGGGTGATGTTGTCCAGCAGGATGACCACGTCGCGCTTGTGCTCGACCAGGCGCTTGGCCTTCTCGATGACCATTTCGGCCACCTGCACATGCCGCGTCGCCGGCTCGTCGAAGGTCGAGGAGATGACCTCCCCCTTCACCGTGCGCTGCATGTCGGTGACTTCCTCGGGGCGCTCGTCGACGAGGAGCACGATGAGGTAGCATTCGGGGTGGTTGGCGGCGAGGGACTTGGCGATGTTCTGCATCATGATCGTCTTGCCGACCCTGGGCGGAGCGACGATCAGGCAGCGCTGTCCTTTTCCCAAGGGGGCGATGATGTCGATCACCCGGCCGGTGCGGTCCTTAAGGGTCGGATCGTCGATCTCCATGGTCAGCCGCTCATCAGGATAGAGGGGCGTGAGGTTGTCGAAATGCACCTTGTGGCGGACGTTGTCCGGGTTCTCGAAGTTGATCTGATCGACCTTGGTCAGGGCGAAATAGCGCTCGCCCTCGCGCGGGGCGCGGATGCCGCCATCGACCGTGTCGCCGGTGCGCAGGCCGAAACGGCGGATCTGCGAGGGACTGACATAGATGTCGTCGGGGCCGGGCAGATAGTTGGCCTCCGGGCTGCGCAGGAAGCCGAAGCCGTCCTGAACCACCTCCAGGGTGCCGGAGCCGAAAATCTCGACCCCCTCCTCGGCCGAGGCCTTGAGAATGGCGAACATCATGTCCTGCTTGAGCATGGCGTTCGCGTTTTCGATGTCGAACTGTTCGGCGAAGGCCAGCAGATCGGCCGGCGACCGCTCCTTCAGCTCCTGCAGAGACATGCGGGTGATGCCGAGGGTCGCGATCGCCTTGCTGGCCTCGGTGGGTTCGGCCAGGTCGGGGCCGTTATCGGTCTCCACGGCGGTGTCATCGGCCGATTGGGCGGCTTCGATGTCGAGGACGTCTGACATTGTGGTGTTGAACTCTTCAATAGGGGAATCCGAGCCCGCGGATGAGGATCGGTTTGGCCGCCGCGTGCGTTTGAAAAAGCGACGCCGAGACGGATGGAAGCGGGGAGGGAGCGCGCGCTGGCCAACGATGGGCGGCGCGATCCCTTAAGAGGCGGGAGAAACGGGCCTCAGGATCAAGATCGCGTTTCTTGACGGCTAGCGGAAACACAAGGCGCGGCGAAGGTCAAGGGTTCCATTTTCAAGTCGGCCTCAGGCGCCGAACTTGGTGGTCACCGCCAGAACGATGACGATGGCGGCCAGGAAAGGCAGTTCGTTGGTCATCCGCCAGAAGCGCTCGGAGCGCTCACGCCGGCCGGCGGCCAGGCGCTTTCGCGCCACCGCCAGATAGTGATGCCAGGAGAGCAAAAAAACCACCCCGATCAATTTCACGATCATCCACGGCGCGCGCAGAATGTTCACCCCATCGAACCACACCAGGCTCGCCCCTAGCAAAACGACCGCGATCATGGCCGGATTCATGATGATTCGCAGCAGCTTGGCCTCCATGATCTTGAAGGTCTCGTCCATCTCCGAGCCGACCGCCGCGCGGGTGTGGTAGGCGAAGAGCCTCGGCAGATAGAGAAGGCCGGCCATCCAGGCGATCACCGCCAGAATATGCAGCCCGCGCAGAACGTTGAAGATCATCGGACCGCTCCCGCCGACCGACCGCAGCGGCCCAGGGCGGCCGAGCAAGGCTCACCGTCGGGCGACGAACCCGAGCGAGCCAAGGCGACGCGCACGGCGTCGGCCAGGCCGTCGATGAAGGCCAAGTGGGTCCCGACCGCCGGAGCGCGCAGATAGACCGGCGCATGGGCTGCCCTGGCCAGGGCAGCGTAGTCCCTGTCCAGCTCGACCAGGGTCTCGATGTGTTCAGAGACGAAGGCGATGGGATCGACCAGCACGCCCAGGCCCTCGCTTCCCGCCGCCGCAATCGCCTCCGGGGTGGACGGCCCCAGCCATTTCATCGGCCCGACACGGCTCTGATAGCAGATCTGCCAGTCCCACCCGGCCCCAAGGCGGGCGACGACGTTGGCGCAGGTCGCCTCGACCTGCCATTTGTAGGGATCGCCGGAGGAGGCGATCTTTTGCGGCAGGCCATGGGCCGAAAACAGAAGCCGAACCTTAGGCCTCCCGGCCGCCTCCCAGGTTTCGCTGATCCGCGCGGCGTGAGCCTCGATGAGGCCGGCGTTGCCGTACCAACAACAGATGGCCCGACTTGTCCCGGGACCGGCGTAGGCCTTGCGCCAAGCGGCGAGCGACGAGGCGGTCGTCGTGGTGGAGAACTGCGGGTAGAGGGGGACCAGCACGATCTCATCGGGACAAAACCGCGCCACCTCGGCGGCGGCGTCCTCGGTGGCGGGTTTCCAATAGCGCATGGCGATGAACGTCCTGACCTGCGCCCCAGGCATCCGGGCGGCCAGTGTGGTCTCCAGCGCGTCGGCCTGCGCTCGAGTATGTCCCAGGAGGGGCGAGCCGCCGCCCATGACGGCGTAATTGGCGATGGCAGACCGCGCGCGCAGACGCGCGATGAGGGCGGCGAGAGGGCGGCGGATCATGCTGGGCGCGCCGATGATGGCCGGGTCGGAGAACAGATTCTCCAGAAAAGGCCGCACGTCCGCCGGCCCGTCGGGTCCCCCGAGGTTGAAAAGCACGACGGCGATCTTGGCCCCCTCGCCGCTCATGCGCCGGTCACCCGCGCCACGACCTGCTCGATATGGGCGATGGGCGTATCGGGCAGAACCCCATGGCCGAGATTGAAAATGTAGGGCCCCTCTCCCCACTGGTTCAGGAGTTGGTCCACCCGCGCGTCCAACGCCACCCCGCCGGCGCGCAACAGGAGGGGATCGAGCGCGCCCTGGATGGCCAGCCGTTCCTGCAACCGCCGGCCCATGGCGGCCGGCGCCTGAACGTCAAGACCTACCGCCTGCACCGCGGCGCCCTGGGCATAGTTTTCCACCAGGGCCCCGGCTCCCCGCGGGAAGCCGATCACCGGGGTGTCGATCCCTTCGGCGCGCAAGCGGGTCACAATGCGCGCATGCGGTGCGATGACCAGACGCTGGAAGACATCCTCCGGCAGCAGTTCCGCCCACGATTCGAAAAGCTGCAGCACCTGGGCGCCAGCCCGGGCCTGCATGATCAGATAGCCCGCCGTGGCCTCCACCAGCACCTCGATCAGCGCGTCGATCCTGGCCGGTTCACCGAAGGCCATGGCCCGCGCGCCAGCCCGGTCGCCACCGCGGCCCTCGAGCATATAGGTCGCCACCGTCCAGGGTCCCCCGGCAAACCCGATCAGGGCCCGGTCCGGTTCCAGAGCCGCTCTCACCCTCTCAAGCGTTTCCCCAACCGCCGCCAGCCGGCCCGTGGAGGCCTCGACCTCGCCGGCCAGAGCGGCGATTTCGGGCAGCGGGCCGAGCCTGGGCCCCTCCCCCTCCTCGAACCACACCGCCTGACC
>JALYTR010000154.1:3460-6056 GCA_030854165.1 Pseudomonadota bacterium
GCCTGACCCAGGGCCCTGGGCAGCAGGAGAATATCGGCGAACACGATGGCGGCGTCGAAGGCGAACCGCCGCACGGGCTGCAGCGTGGCCTCGGCGGCCATTGCCGGGTCATGGCAGAAGGCGATGAAGTCCCTCGCCCCTTCGCGAAGTCGCCGATATTCAGGCAGGGACCGGCCCGCCTGGCGCATGAACCAGATGGGGGGCCGATCGACCGGCTGTCTTTTTAGAACCCGCAGGAGGCGGGGACTTGGCGGGGTGGTCATGGCCTTCCTTAGAGCCAGTTGGGTGGCCAATCTCAAGAGTGAGCGCTCCCGGCGTCCTTCCGACAGACTCTTAAGAAAGAATTTAGAATCTTGGAATTGGAAGAGTCAGGGTGGCCGATAGCGGGGATCGATCGCCGTTCGCGCTCGCCCTTCCCAGATCGCGCACCGATCCAGCGGCGGAGCGGCTATCCCTCGTCGATCCTCTGGGTGTTCTGGAGACACGCCCACCGAATTGATATTACTGCCAAATCGTCAGGGCCAATTGGGGGAGGATCGGGGACAATATGTTGACGGCCACAGGCTGGGGAGCGGGTCGGCCGATTTCTCCACCGACGCGCAAGAGCGGGGACGAGGTGTTGACGCTTTGCCGATCCATCCACCGCTGACGCCGCGCACGACCTGAGGGCCAGATCCATCCACCGCGTGATGCGCGATCTGGACCCATTGGTTAAGCAATGGTTAACGGCGCCATCCACAGATATTGTTCGCCGCCGCGGTTAGCCTAAGAAGCAAGGCGTCATGACCCCGCCCAGCCGCCTCGCCACCTATTTCCATGTCCATCTCGTTTCGGATTCCACCGGCGAGACGCTCAACGCCATGGCCAGGGCGGTCTGCGCCCGGTTCAACAATGTCCTGCCCATCGAACATATCTACGCGCTGGTGCGCTCGCAGCGCCAACTCAACCGCGCCCTTGAGGAGATCGCCAACGCGCCGGGCGTCGTTCTGCACACCATCGTCGATGGCGCTCTCCGCCACCTTCTAGAGGTCGGCTGCCAGAAGCTGGACATGCCGTGCATTGCGGCGCTCGACCCCCTCGTCTCGGCCCTGTCGCGGCATATCGGGGCGGCGCTTTCCACCCGGGTTGGCGCGCAGTATCTGCTGGATACCGACTATTTCAACCGCATGGACGCCCTTTCCTACGCTCTTGGCCATGACGACGGCCAGGGCGGCCAGGATCTGTCGCGCGCCGACGTGGTCCTGGTCGGAGTGTCGCGAACCTCCAAGACGCCGACCTGCATCTATCTGGCCCATCGCGGGGTGCGTGCGGGCAATGTGCCCCTCGTGCCGGGCGCCAGCTTTCCGGACGCTCTTCTCGGTCTCAAGACCACGCCGGTGGTTGGTCTCACCATCCAGCCAGACCGCCTGGTGCAGATCAGACGCAATCGCCTGCGCAGCCTCAACGAGGGCCGCGAGAGCAGCTATGTGGACACCGACACCGTCCGAACCGAGATCGTCGAGGCGCGCCGGGTGTTCGAGCGGCAGCACTGGCCGGTGATCGATGTGACCCGTCGCTCGGTGGAAGAGACGGCCGCGGCGGTGATCAACATTCTCTCCGGCGGCCGGGGCCAGGTGGAGGTGCTGGGGTGATCGCTGTCACCCTGGCCTCGCAAAGCGCCACGCGGGCCGCGATCCTGAGAGGCGCCGGGGTGGACTTCGAGACCGTGGCCTCGGGGATTGATGAAGAGGCCGTGAAGCCAGCTTTGCTGGAGGGGGGCGGCACGCCGCGGTCGGTGGCGGCTGTGCTGGCCACGTTGAAGGCGGTCGCGGTTTCGCGAACCCGGCCCGGCCTGGTGATCGGCGCCGATCAGACGCTCGATCTCGACGGTGTGCTCTGTGGCAAGGCGACGGACATGGGTGAGGCGCGCCGGTGCCTGAAGTCCCTCAGGGGCCGAACGCATGAACTGCACGCCGCGGTGGTGGTGGCGCGGGAGGGATCGGCCGTCTGGCGCCTCACCGAAACGGCCAGCCTGACCATGCGGGCGTTTTCCGACACCTTTCTCGACCGCTATCTAGCCCGCGCCGGCGAGGCGGTTCTTTCGTCGGTGGGCGGCTACCAGATCGAGGGCGAGGGGGCGCAACTGTTCGAGGTGATCGACGGCGACTACTTCTCCATTCTGGGCCTGCCCTTGCTCCCGCTGCTGGGTGTTCTACGCCGCGAAGGCGCACTGGACGCATGACCTGGGCCATTTCAGGCAAGACCCTGGTGGCCGGAGTGGCTGGCGCGCCGGTCAGCCTTTCGCTGAGTCCGACGATCCACAACGCCTGGATCGCGGCGGCCGGGATCGACGCGGTCTATGTGGCCTTCGCGCCGCCGGTCGATGGCTTCGCCCGGTTTACCGAGGGTCTGCGCGGCGGCGCGGTGCGCGGCTTGAACGTCACCGCGCCGTTCAAACAAGACGCCCTGGGGCTTGCCGACCGGGCCAGCGACCGGGCCCGCCGGGCCGGGGCGGCCAATCTGCTGATTTTCGAGCGAGAGGGCACGACTTGGGCCGACAACACCGACGGCGAAGGCCTGCTGGCCGCCTTAGTCGAACAGGCCCCGGAGTTCGACC
>JALYTR010000155.1 GCA_030854165.1 Pseudomonadota bacterium
GCGGGACGCCCGCGCTCCAGTTGGCCGAAAATCGGCATTCTCTTGCGTTCACAACCGCCCTCGCATAAGCGATCGGCTCGAAGGGCCGTCCGTCGCCCGGAGGGATGCGGCGGCGGATTTTTCGTCTCGCCAGATTCAACTAGCCAGAGAGGGCGGGTTAGCCAAGCATGTCGCTCGATCTCGCCGCCGCCAATGCCGAGCCACGGGCTCGCGCTCCCACCGTGCTCACCCACCTCCAGCGCCTGGAGGCCGAGAGCATCCACATCATGCGCGAGATCGTGGCCGAGTGCGAAAAGCCGGTCATGCTCTATTCGGTGGGCAAGGACTCGGCGGTGATGCTGCATCTGGCGGCCAAGGCCTTCTTTCCCGCCAAGCCGCCCTTTCCGCTCCTGCACGTGGACACCACCTGGAAGTTCCAGGCCATGTACGAAATGCGCGAGCGCATGGCGCGCACCCTGGGCTTCGAGCTGCTGGTCCACAAGAATCCCGACGCCGAGGCGCGCGGCATCAATCCCTTCGATCATGGGGCCCTGCACACCGATCTTTGGAAAACCGAGGGTCTCAAACAGGCGCTCAACAAGTATGGCTTCGACGCGGCGTTCGGCGGGGCGCGGCGCGACGAGGAGAAGAGCCGGGCCAAGGAGAGGGTGGTCTCCATCCGCAGCGCCCAGCACGGCTGGGACCCCAAGAACCAGCGGCCGGAGCTTTGGAAGCTCTACAATACCAAGATCACCAAAGGCCAGAGCCTTCGGGTGTTCCCGATCTCCAACTGGACCGAGCTGGACATCTGGCAATACATCCACCTGGAGAACATCCCCATCGTGCCGCTCTATTTCGCCGCCGACCGGCCGGTCGTGGAGCGCGACGGTGTGCTGATCATGGTCGATGACGACCGGATGCGCCTTCGCGACGGCGAGCAGCCGATGATCCGCAAGGTGCGTTTCCGCACCCTGGGCTGCTATCCACTGACCGGCGCGGTGGAGAGCGCGGCCGAAACCCTGCCGCAGATCATCCAGGAAATGCTGCTCACCACCACCTCCGAGCGCCAGGGCCGGGCCATCGATCACGACCAGGCCGCCTCGATGGAGAAGAAGAAGCGCGAGGGGTATTTCTGAGCATGGCGCACGTCTCCGACCTGATCGAGCGCGACATCGACGCCTATCTGGACGCGCACCAGCACAAGTCCCTGCTGCGCTTCATCACCTGCGGCTCGGTGGACGACGGCAAATCGACCCTGATCGGCCGGCTGCTCTACGATTCGAAAATGATCTTCGAGGATCAGCTGGCCGCCCTGGAAGCGGATTCCAGGCGGATCGGGACTCAGGGCGGAGAGATCGATTTCGCCCTGCTGGTGGACGGTCTGGCGGCCGAGCGCGAACAGGGCATTACCATCGATGTCGCCTATCGGTTCTTCTCCACCGACAAGCGCAAGTTCATCGTCGCCGACACCCCCGGCCACGAACAGTATACCCGCAACATGATCACCGGCGCCTCCACCGCCGATCTGGCGGTCATCCTGATCGACGCGCGAAAGGGGGTGCTCACCCAGACGCGCCGCCACAGTTTCCTGGTCAGCCTGATCGGCATCAAAAAAGTGGTGCTGGCGGTGAACAAGATGGATCTGGTGGATTTCGAGAAGGGCGCGTTCGACGCCATCGTCGCCGACTACCGCGCTTTCGCCGCCGAACTGGGCCTCGCCGACATCCTGGCCATTCCGATCAGTGGTCTCAAGGGCGACAACATCGCTTCCTTAAGCGAGCGCACGCCCTGGTACGACGGGCCCTCGCTGATGAGCCATCTGGAAACCGTCGAAATCGACGATGAACGCCTTCAGGCCGGCCCCCTGCGCATGCCGGTGCAGTGGGTAAACCGGCCGAACCTGGACTTCCGCGGTTTCGCCGGCGAGATCGCCTCGGGGGTCGTGAAGCCGGGCGATCCCATCCGCGTCCTGCCGTCCGGGCGTGAGAGCCGCATCGCCCGCATCGTCACCCAGGATGGCGATCTGGAGGCGGCGGTGGCCGGCCAGTCGGTGACCCTGACCCTCACCGACGAAATCGACTGCTCGCGCGGCGACGTGATCGCGGCGGCCAGGTCCCCCACCGAGGTCGCCGACCAGTTCGAGACCACCATCGTGTGGATGGCCCCCGAGCCCATGCTGCCCGGGCGCGCCTATGGGCTGAAGATCGGCGCAACGAGCGCCACCGCCACGGCCGCCGAGCCGAAATACAAGATCAACGTCAACACCCTCGAACACCTGGCCGCTGCCCAGCTCGAACTGAACGAGATCGGCGTCTGCAACCTCAGCCTCGACAAAGCCGTGGCCTTCGATCCGTACCAGGACGATCACGATCTGGGCGGCTTCATCCTGATCGACAAGCTGACCAATGCGACGGTGGGGGCGGGGATGATCCATTTCGCCCTGCGCCGCTCGCAGAACATCCACTGGCAGGCGGTGGACGTGAACAAGGCGACCCGCGCGGCGGCCAAGAGCCAGCGGCCGGCGGTGCTGTGGTTCACCGGCCTTTCGGGGGCCGGCAAGTCGACCATCGCCAATCTGGTGGAAAAAAAGCTGCTGGCCCAGGGCCGCCACACCTACCTCCTGGACGGCGACAATGTCCGCCACGGCCTCAACCGCGATCTGGGCTTCACCGACGCCGAACGGGTGGAAAACATCCGCCGCGTCGCCGAGGTGGCCAGGCTCATGGCCGACGCGGGCCTCATCGTCATGGTCTCCTTCATCAGCCCCTTCCGCTCCGAGCGGCGGATGGCCCGCGACATGATGGCGGAGGGCGAGTTCCTGGAAGTCTATGTCCAGACGCCCCTGGCGGTGGCCGAGCAGCGGGACGTCAAGGGCCTCTACGCCAAGGCCCGCCGCGGCGAACTGAGCAACTTCACCGGCATCGACAGCCCCTACGAAGAGCCGGAAGCCGCCGAAATCCGCGTGGACACCAGCGTGCTCTCGGCCGCCGAGGCGGCGGACATCATCGTGGCCAAGCTGGAGACGTTCGGGCGGGACTAAGGGATGCGACGACATTCGCCCGTCGGCCAGCCGCCTGACAAGCCGGTGACGTTCTTGGCCTAGCTGGGCGGGGCGTCGCCGATTTTAGGCGCCCACGCCGCTCGGCAGTTCCAGCCGCCGCTCGTGAGCCATGCGCCGGTAAAGTCCCAGTATCTCGCTGTCCAGCCCGGCGTCGCGATTATTCTCCGCTGCCTCGTGCAAGACGATCAGCAGGCGGCGAAGATTGGCGTTGGCCAGATCGAGGGCGGTCCAGGAAAGGTCGTCGTCCGCGCCGGCGGCGGCCACGCCGAGGCGACCTCCAAGCCTGCCATCGTAAGCTGGCGCCGCCGTGGAAAACAGCGATCGGATCGCGCCGTTTTCCCACAGTCGCGCGGCGATCCCGCGCTCGGCTTCCTGAGCGGCAAGCAGGGCGATCAGGGTGAGGATGCCGGCGCGTCCGGCGGCGTAGTCGCCGGATGCTTCCGGCGGCAGGGGTGTGCTCAGCGCCACGGCGAAGCCTGTGAGGATGTCCGGCAGCGAGGGGGTCATGAGGCCGCCATGGCCATGAGGCGGTCGGCGAGGATTTCGTCCTGGCGGCGCGCCGTGTACCAGCCCGAAAAGGTCAGGATGGGTTCGGTGAAACCGCCGTCGCGCCAGGCCTTGGCCGAAGAGGTCCAGATCGCCTGAGCCTTCACCGAAGCGAACAGCGACCACCAGGCCAGGGCCGCCGGGTCGATGGTCAGGCCGCTGGCCCGCCGCCAGATCGCCAGAGCCTCGTCGGTCGTGACCATGCCGGAAATCCGAGGATCGCCAAGGTGGGACCACAGGGGGTCCATGGCCCAGGCGATGTCTTCAAGCGGATCGCCCAGATGGGCCATCTCCCAGTCCAGCACCGCCAGGATGGAACCCGCCCCGTCGTGCAGGAAATTGCCCGAGCGCAGGTCGCCGTGGACCACCGAGATCTTCGCCGGCGGTGGCGGGGGCGCGCGGCGCAGGCGGCGGATGGCGGCGCGGACGATGGGCTGGGGATGCTGCTCGTCGGCCTCGATGACGCTGTTCCAATAGTCGAGTTCGCGGCGCCAGCAGTCTTCGGGGGCCGGCGCGGTCGCGACTTCGAGGATGGGCAGGCCGTCCAGCGATTCGGCGGCGATGGCGCCCATGATCTCGAAGAACCGCTCGCCGATGGCGGCGGCGCGCGCGCCGTAAGGGTCGGGGTCGAAGGGGCCGGCGGCGACGCCGCCGTCCACCCGCTCCATGATGAAGAACGGCCGCTCCAGTTCCGCACCGACTTCCTCCAGTAAGAGGGCCTCCGGCGCCGCGACGCCTTTTCCCGCGAACGATCGGATGGCCAGGAACTCCAGGCGCCGGTCGGTTTCGATCAGGCTGCCGGGCGGATCGCGGCGCAGGATGCGGCCCTGGCGCCCGGCGCCCGTCACCTCGTCGAACCGATAGGTCTCCCGGCTCGCGCCGCCGGAGATGCGGGCGAGATTCTCCACCGCCGTGGGTGTGCCGGACGTGCGGGTGAGATAGGCCGCCAGATGCTCGGCGAGGGTCATGCGGGCGCCGTCATTTGGCGAAATCCAGCGTTTCGCTGAACCCTGACGGCGCATGCGGGCCGATGACCAGTTGTTCCAGGACGCCGCGGCCGACCGCTTCGCGCCCCGCGCCATCTCGATAGGTGACCTTGCACAGAGCTTGGACGTGCAGATGTTCAGGGAGGCGGACGTCGACATCGGCGAGCGCGACGTCTTCGCGCTCCACGGCCAGCGGCCCATGGGCCAAGCCGTGGCCCCACCTGGGATGGCCGTAGCCCAGGCCCAGCATGAAAAACGCGTAGGCCGGCTCGTAGACGATTTCGCGCGATCCGTTCGCATCCTTGACCGTCACGACGGCGCGGCGGGCGTGGCGCGAGCCGCTCTTCCAATCGATCTGGATCGCGCAATCGGGATTGTCGTCGAGACCGGCCAGATCCGCGCCTTCGCGCGCCCACACCGCCCGGCGGTTCCACGGCTTGCCGGCGGCGTCCTCGTTGCTGTGAAAGAAGAAGCTTCCGGCGGCGAAATTGGCCGGCGCCCAGACCCAGTAGAACTGCGGGGGCGTCGGCGGCACGGCCTCCTGCGCATCGCGCGCGCCTACTGGGCGCACCCCCCACGAGCGGTCGCGGGTGCCCATGAACCCATCGACGCTTGTCCGAACGCCGTCCAGTTCGATCCAGCCGGCGTAGCGGCCATTCTGGGTGAGGCGGGTGTAGTCCATGAAGGCCCGCGGGCCGTTGCGGCGGATGAACCTGGGTTCCTCCACCGGAAAGGCGCGGCCCTGAAAGACGATCTCGGCGCGCAGGCCGTGTTCGGGGGCGTCGACGGTCAGTTTCAGCCGTTGCAACGGTTCGACGATCTCGAGGGCGATGGGACCCACGGCCAGATCCATGCGCTCCATGTTGAGCCACCGGCTGGCGTGCAGTGAGGTCTGCACGCCGCCGCGCACCACGCAGAAGCTGGCGTCGGCGATGTTCAGGTGGGGATAGACGCCAAAGGCCAGGGCGAAGAAATCCTCGCCTTGGGGGCCATAGCCATTGAAGAAATAGCGGTCGTAGAAATTCCGATCGGTTCCGGCGTAGGCGATCGGCTCGCTGGTCTGATGGATCGGGAAATCGTCGCCCCGGGTCAGGGCCATGAGATACTCCTTCGCGCCACGGCCTTTGAGGGTAAGGTCGGGGTGAGGCTCATGGCAACAATGACGGAGGGTCAAGCGTGAGGTGGGAGCGGCGCGTCTGGATGAGCCTGGCGGCGTTGAGCGGCCTTGCCTCGGTGCTCGCCGGCGCCTTCGCCGCGCATGGGGTCACCGATCCGATGGCCAAGGCGCTGTTGAAGACCGGCGCCAACTATCAGGCCGTCCACGCCCTGGCGAGCCTCGCCTGCGTCGCCGTCATCCAGGCCGGCGCGCGGCGGGCCAGGTTCGCTCCGGCGCTTTTCCTGGCCGGCACGGTGCTGTTC
>JALYTR010000156.1 GCA_030854165.1 Pseudomonadota bacterium
GTCCAGCATCGTGCGCCTCGCCCCCACCGTGCACGGCGCCGGCGACCACGGCTTCGTGCCCCACCTGATCGACATTGCCCGCCGCGCCGGCTTCGCCGCCTATGTCGGAGACGGCGCCAACCGCTGGCCGGCCGTCCACCTGCTTGACGCCGCGCGCCTCTATCGGCTGGCCCTGGAGAAGGCCGCGCCCGGTCAGCCCCTGCACGGCGTGGCGGAGGAAGGCATCCCCATGCGCGACATCGCCGAAGCCATCGGCGCGGGGCTCGGCCTGCCGGTGCGCTGCATCTCCGCGGAAGAGGCCGGTGCCCACTTCGACTGGATCGCCCCCTTCGTCCAACTCGACGCCCCCACCTCCAGCGCCAAGACCCGTGAGACCCTGGGGTGGACGCCGAGGGAGGCGGGTCTCCTGACGGACATGCGGGAGGGCTGGTATTTCGGCTGAAGGCTTGACGGTCTGGGGTGGGGAGGGCCTTGAGGCGAAGAGGTCGAACTAGGGGCGTTGGAGTAGGTTCGGGCGGCGTCCGGTTTGCTGGTGTCGGACCTGGCGCCCGTATTTCGAACAGTGTCACCGTGATCCACAGTGATCCGGCCCCGCGTGTCTGAGGCAGGCGACGGCAACCTGCGCATGCCCGCAAGCGGAGGGAAACGGCCCTTTTGCGACGGCGACTTTGCGCCAGGAGAGGAAATTAGCTTGTCGCCTGAAACTCACCGTTCGGAGCCACGGCCTAATCTACAAAATCGACTCTTGGAGACTCTTTCCAGAAAATAGGCGAGAGTCTCGCCATGCGACGCGGCAAACAGAGCTCGGGCACGAACAAGATGAAGCCTACGTGTTGGCGAAAAATGCTGAGTTGGCTAAGTCGCCATTGGCCCGAAACCGTGGCGATAGTGGTCTTCGTGGGGTTGTTCACCGCGTCTCTAACCCTACCATTTGCGATCCTTTCACTTGGCGCTGCTAAGTACGCCGCCACATTTAACGCGGCGTTATCGATCGGCACTGGCGGTATCGTCTCCTTCCTCTTCTACTACCTAGTAAATGGGAGATTAGAGCGCAAGCGGCGCAATCTGCTGCGTGGCAGTGTTCAGGGCATATATCGGGAGGCGAAATACAACATTGTCCTGGCGGTGATCAACGCAAGCCAGAAGGGAGGGAGAATGGATCTATCGGCTGACCTTACGACTATAGAACAAGCTCTAACCACCCAGGGATTCAAATCCCTATTTGAGGGTGGGCATGAAGGCGATGAAGGATACTATGCCTTCCAGAATGAAATGAGCTCGCGTACGCCCGAGTACGATGAGGTGGTTTTCAATCTCAAAGTGATAGCACGGGCTGCCGAGCGATTGATCGATCAAAGCGCTGTCGAGGACCGGTGCACTTACGACTTCTTCGTTCGCTTAAGCGCTCTGGTGGAGCGAATAGAGCGGAATGGCCTGGCTACGACGAAAGTAAGCTGCTGTGCAGCTTCATTTGGGAGATACTTGCAGGTTGGAACTTCATCGATGGTGATGTGGGACTAGACCCGATCGAGCGAACCATCCAAAATCTTTGAGTGACCGTTGGCTCCGGCCTCGAAATGAATACGAGTCCCCACCGCTCGGCCCCCTACCCCCTCAACACCGCCTCGAACTGTTCCACCGCCCAGTCGATCTGATCGCCGGTGATCACCAACGGCGGGGCGATGCGGAGGGTGTGGTCGTGGGTTTCCTTGCACAGGATTCCGCGCGCCTGGAGGGCCTGGCAGTAGGCGCGGGCGCCGCCGGCCTCGGGATGAAGCTCCACGGCGATCATCAGGCCGCGGCCGCGAACTTCCTTGATCGCCTGACCCTGGATGGCGGCGAGGCCGGCGGTCAGACGCTCGCCTTGCACGGCGGCGTTGTCGATCATGCCTTCCTCGACCAGAACCTTCAGCGCCATGCGGGCCACCGCGCAGCCGAGCGGATTGCCGCCGAAGGTGCTGCCGTGTTCGCCGGGTTTGAGGACCCCCAGCACCTCCTTGTTCGAGAGCACCGCCGACACCGGATAAAAACCGCCCGACAGCGCCTTGCCGATCAGGGTCAGATCGGCCTCGATCCCCTCATGCTCCTCGGCCAGCAGCTTGCCGGTGCGTCCCAGGCCCGTCTGGATCTCGTCGAGGATAAGGATGACGTCGTGTTTCGTGCAGAGATCCCGGGCGGCGCGCAGATACCCGGCCGGCGGAATGATCACTCCGGCCTCGCCCTGGATCGGCTCGACCAGGAAGGCGACGGTGTTGGGGGTGATGGCCGCTTCCAGAGCGGCGGCGTCGCCGTAGGGGACGATCTTGAACCCCGCGCCGAACGGGCCGAAACCCGCCTTGGCGACCGGGTCGGTGCTGAAGCCGACCACGGTCAGGGTTCGGCCATGGAAGTTGTTGGCGCAGACGATGATCTCGGCCTTGTCGGCCGGCACGCCCTTGACCTGATAGCCCCACTTGCGGGCCACCTTGAGCGAGCTTTCCACCGCCTCGACGCCGGTGTTCATCGGCAGCACCGAGTGCGAGCGGGTGAGGGTGCAAAGCTCCTCGTAGAAGAGGCCGAGCTGGTCGTTGCGAAAGGCGCGCGAGGTCAGGGTCAGGCGGCCGGCCTGTTCAATCATCGCTTCCAATATCTTCGGATGACAATGGCCCTGATTGACGGCCGAATAGGCCGACAGGCAGTCGAGATAGCGCCGTCCCTCCACGTCCCACACATGGACGCCTTCGCCTCGGGTGATGACCACGTCCAGCGGCTTGTAGTTGCGCGCGCCGTATTCGGCCTCCAGGGCCAGAAAGTCGGTGGGATGACCGGTCGGCGTTTCCTGATGCAAGGTCATGGCCCGAGCTACCCCGCCAGGAGTTCGGCCCGCTCCGGCGCCGACACCGCCGCGTCCGCGCTCGTCCGATCCAGGCGCAGGGTCATGCAGAACGCCCCGCCGCCCGACAGGATGAACGGCGCCAGGTCGATCCCCAGCACCTCATAGCCGCGCGCCGCCAGCCGATCGCGAAGGGCGTGGCCGGGCATGGCCATCACCACGGTCTTGTCCAGGCAGACGGCGTTGACGCAGAAGGCCGCGGCGTCCGCGTCGGTGGCCTCGATCAAGAGGTCGGCCGGCACGAGCTCGCGCAGGCGCGCCAGCGCGTCGGCGGTGAGCGCGGGCGGATAGTAGAGGATTTCACCGCCGCTCAACGGGCAGAAGCAGGTGTCCAGGTGATAGAACTGCTCGGTCGCCAGGGGCAGGTGGACCACTTTCTGGCCAAAAAACCTGGCGATGATATCGACCGATTCCGGCGTCGAGCGCGGGCCGCTGCCCACCCAGAACAGGTTTCGCGCCGCGTCCCAGATGCAGTCGCCGGCGCCTTCCTGAAAACAGCCTTCGATATGGACCACCTCGGTGAGCAATCCCTTCGCTTTCAGGTTCTCGAAGGCCGCGAGGAAATGGGGCTCTTCCCCGCGCCGTTCGGCGTGGCGGAATCGCGCCACCAGGGCCTTGCCGTTCAGCACGATGCCGGCGTTGGCTGGGAACACCAGATCCGGCAGGCCCGCGACGCCGGCGATCGTGTGAACAACGCCGCCACTGTCCTCCAGGGCGATGCGCAGCGCTTTCGATCCTTCCACCGCCGCCTGGCGATTGGCCTGCGGATGGGCGCTCCACACCTCGGGCCGCATCCAGGGGTTGATCTGATAGGCGACGTCGTACTGCGCCGCGTCGGTCATCAGATAGGTGGGTTGCAGGCTCATGGAGAAATCCTCTTGGCCGGTCGGAATTGGCTTCGACGTCAAGGATGGCGCCGCGACCGGCTAACGGAAAGGCGACGAATGTCTCGCTTTTGCTCGAAAGATTGGCTAATTGCGTGGCTTGGCTGGCGATATGACAGGTGAGCGATGGACGAAACCGACCGCAAGCTAATCGCGCTCCTGCGCGCCAACGCCCGCGCCCCGGTCGCCGCCCTCGCCAAGACGCTGAAGGTCTCGCGCGGCACGGTGCAGAATCGCGTCGATCGGATGATGGCGCGCGGCGACATCGCCGGCTTCACCGTCAAGGCCCGCGCCGAGACCGAGGCCGAGCGAGTGCGCGCCATCATGGCCATCGCCATCGAGGGCGAGCGCGAACGCTCCGGCGCGGTGCTTCGCGCCCTGCGCGGCTTTCCGCAGGTGGAGCGGGTCCACATGACCAACGGCCGCTGGGACATGATCGCCGAACTCAACACCGAGAGCCTGGCGGGATTCAGCGCGGCGCTGGACGGGATTCGGGCCATCGACGGCATATCGGCGACCGAGACGAGCCTGCTGCTGACCACGCACCGGATGTGAAAATCAGGCCTCGCCCTTGAGGCGGACAAGATCAATACGGAAAACCATCGCTGGCCCACCCGCGCCGAGATCGATCGGCTTTCCCTCGTCGCCCTCGATCAGCGCCGCGTCCAGGCGTTTCAGATGAAATTCGCCGCTCGCTTGCCGGAGGCGGAGACCGGGCGTGAGAGACAAGATGAGCGTCGTTTCGCTGGCCGTCAGGGTTTGCGATTTCTCGAAGGCCACGCGGGTGACGCCGGCGCGAACCCGGCCGCGGCGGGTCATGACGTTGAGATCGGTCGCGGGGTTGATCGGTGTTTCCGCTTGGACAAGGGCGTCTCCCGCAAACGCCGCCGGCGCGCATTGTGGGGTCAGATTGAGAGTGGCGCCGTCCTCGAAGGCGAGGCGCAATTCCCCTTCCAGCACCGACAGCAGCCGATCGACGCCCGGGAAGATCGAAAACGGGCCGCCAGTGCTGACGGTCGCCATGCTCACCCGCCAATCGAAGGCGTCCAGATCGGCGCCGGGCGGGAAGACGGCGATCTCGCGGGTCACGCCGCCGCCGTTCTTCCAAGGCATTTCCAGGCGGTCGCGGGCGCGGAGAATCTGGACCGTCACGGCCGCGCCAGCTTCACCCGAGAATACCGGGCAGGTCGAGATGGTGCTCCCGCGCGCAGTCGAGCGCGATCTCGTAGCCGGCGTCGGCGTGGCGCATGACGCCGGTGGCCGGGTCGTTCCACAGGACCCGCTCGATGCGGCGGGCGGCGGCGGGAGTGCCGTCGCAGACCACGACCATGCCGGCGTGCTGGGAAAAGCCCATGCCGACCCCGCCGCCGTGGTGGATCGACACCCAGGTGGCCCCGCTGGCGCAGTTCAGCAGGGCGTTGAGCAGGGGCCAGTCGGAGACGGCGTCGGAGCCGTCGCGCATCGCCTCTGTCTCGCGGTTGGGCGAGGCGACCGAGCCGGAGTCCAGGTGGTCGCGGCCGACTGCCACGGGCGCGGCGAGTTCGCCGCTCGCCACCATCTCGTTGAACGCCAGGCCCAGGCGATGGCGATCGCCCAGGCCGACCCAGCATATGCGCGCCGGCAGACCCTGGAACTTGATCCTCTCCCGCGCCATGGTCAGCCAGGCGTGCAGATGCGCATCGTGCGGCATCAGTTCTTTGACCTTGGCGTCGGTCTTGTAGATGTCCTCCGGATCGCCCGAGAGGGCCGCCCAGCGAAACGGGCCGACGCCCCGGCAGAACAGCGGGCGGATGTAGGCCGGCACGAAGCCGGGGAAATCGAAGGCGCTCTCGACCCCCTCCTCCAAGGCCATCTGGCGGATGTTGTTGCCGTAATCGATGGTGGGAACGCCGGCGCGGTGAAAATCGAGCATGGCGCGCACCTGGATCGCCATGGACGCCCGCGCCGCCGTCTCGACGCCTTTCGGATCGCTCTCGCGCTTGGCGAGCCAGTCGGCGACGCTCCAGCCGGCCGGCAGGTAGCCATTGATGGGGTCATGGGCGCTGGTCTGGTCGGTGACGGCGTCCGGGCGCACCCCTCGGCGGACCAGTTCGGGGAACACCTCGGCGGCGTTGCCCAGCAGCCCCACCGAAAGCGGCTTCTTCTCGGCGCATGACTTCTCGATCAGAGCCAGCGCCTCGTCGAGGTCCTGGCTCATTACGTCGAGATAGCCGCTCCGCAGCCGCATCT
>JALYTR010000157.1 GCA_030854165.1 Pseudomonadota bacterium
TGCCAGGCTGGGCCTGACCCACGCCGACGCCATCATGGTGCAATCGGCCGGCGATCTTTTCTCGCCCTATGGCGCGGCTTGGTGGGACTGCCTCAAGACCCTGCGCGATGACGGACTCTTCGCGCGCGTCGGCATCTCCGCCTACGCCTGCGACGATCCGCCGGGCCTGGCGCGCCGCTTCCAGCCCGATCTCATCCAGGCGCCGGCCAGCCTGCTGGATCAGCGGCTGCTGGTGGACGGCAGCCTGGCCGCCGTGCGCGATCAGGGGGTCGAGGTGCATCTGCGCTCGATCTTCCTCAACGGCCTGTTGTTCCTGCCCCCCGACCGCGCGCCCAGCCACCTGGGCGCCGCCTCGATCAGCCGCCTCTCCCGCGCCCGCCGCCTGATCGCCGAGGGGCGCAGCGATCCCCTGCAGGCCGCCCTGGGCTTTGCCCTGTCGCGGCCGGAGGCCAGCGCGGTGATTGTCGGCGCGGCCACCGCCGCCGAGCTTTCCGCCGTGGTCGCCGCCGCCGCCAGCCCGCCGCCCGACCTCGACTGGGACGACATGGCCCTCGAAGACCCGGCGATCCTCGATCCGCCGCGCTGGGCGGCGGCGTAGGGGACGACATCGCCTGGGGGGCCGATCGGCGGTCCGCTATTTCCGCGGCGTGAAAGTAATCGGCATATTGACGGCCGAGCGCACCGGAACACCGTAGTTGGTCGCCGGGACCATGCGCATATAGGCGCTTATTTCCAGCGCCGCGTTGCCAAACCCCATGCCCTTTGGGTTCTCGTCCTGAACAACACAATCGGCGAGATAGCCATCTTCGTCGGCGATGCATGACATGAGGACCTTGCCCGTCACCTTCGCCTTCCAAGCCGCGGTCGGATAGACGCGGGCCAGATCCTCGCCCCTAGGTTTGATCATCCATGTCGGATTGGTGTGGCTGGGCAGCCCATAGTTCGGAGCGCTCGGCGCGGGTTGCGGGGAAGCGTCCACCGCCGCGCCCGGCCCGCCGACCGGAGGCCGCGTCACCTCGTCAAAGAGCTGGCGCTGTTCTGGCGAGAGCAAGGAATAGAATTGGCGGAGAGCCTGTGCGCCCGCGCGCGCACTGGTGAGATCGGCCTCGATATGATCGGCCAGATAGTCAAGGCGTTGCGGCATGGTCATAGCGCGTAGTTGGTCCGCGCCGAGGCCGTCCGTTCGAGCGGAATGATCGGGAATGGTGGACACAAAGCGCCCGAAGGCCGCCTGCTGCGCATCGTTCAGTCGCAGCAGGCCGGGAATCTTCGAGGTCCAAGGCGGGTGCGGCGATGGCCTATCTGACTCATCTCGCGCGTGGGCGAAGACCGAAAGTCCGCAACAGACCAGCGTTGTCGCAAAGAGGCGAATCGCTCGATGATTTCGCTTCGCCGGCACGCGCCCCTCCCCAAAATGGGATATCGCGGGCCGAGATGGCTTCGGTGATCAGGAAATGCAAGGCTTGGACACGCCGACGCGCGAAGCGGGCGTCGCCCGTGAAGATATCGTTGGAATTGTGGGCGCCTACTTCCTCACCCGCACCCCCACCAGCACCATCCGCCTCGGCTCCCCATAGCCCAGAGTCTCCTGATAGTGCCGGTCGGTGATGTTGGTGACGCGGGCGGTGAGTTCGAGGTGAGGTGAGAGGCGGTAGCCGGCGGCGATGTCGGCCAAAACGAAGTCCGGCCGGGTGGCCGGCAGGAAGGTGTTCGGATCGACGTCGGCCTGGGCGCTCTCGGCGCGCACGGTGAGGGCGCCGCTCAGGCGCCCGCCGGCCCAAAGCAGGCTCAGCGAGCCGGCGTCCTTGGGCACACGGGGGAGTTCCAGGCCTGTCGATCGGTCGATGGCGTCGGTATGGACGTAGCTGGCCTCGAGGGTGAGGGCGCCGGTCAGGCGGGCCTTGGCGTCCGCCTCGACGCCGGTGGAAAGGTTGCGGTCGATGTTGACGTAGCGGCCCGTCCCAAAGGCGATCTGGTCGCGTACGGCGAGGCGAAAATAGCTGACCGACGCCTCGAATCGGCCATCGGCCGTTCGCTGGCGAAGGCCCAGGTCCCAACCCTCGGCGGTCTCCGGCCTCAGACCCACCGACCGGCCGGGCGGAAAACAGAAGTCGCAGGCGATCTGGCTGATGGTCGGGGTCTTGAAGCCCTGGCCCCAGTCGCCAGTGAACGCGAACCCGGCTCCAAGGTCAAGCACCGTCCCGGTCCGCGCCGTGGCCCGTCCCGCGAACCCGTCGGGGGCGTCGTAGCGCAGGCTGGCGGTCAGGGTGAGCGGTCGGACGGGCCGATCCCTCACTACCGCGAAAGCCGACGTGTCGCCGAGATTGGCGTCCGAGCCGTCACTGAGCGTGGCTCGGGTGGCGTCGCGCTCGACGCCGAGCGCCAGGCCGAACGGATCGCCTGGCGCACCCCGCTCCACCATCCAGCGGACATCGCCCCGGTCGGCCCGGTAGCCGGAAGGAAAGGCGCCGCCCAGGGAAGCGCGGTTGAGATCGTAGCCATCGACGGTGAGGATCTGTGCGAAGCCCCACGGGCCGGCCAGACGCGCCCGCACGGAGCCGGTCCAGGATCGCGAGGTGGCGTATTCTCCGTCATCGCCGAAGGTGAAATTCGGCGGCGGGTAGCCATCGATATCGACGTGTGAGTTTTCATAGCGCACGCGCCCATCCAGGCTGATCGTGGGGGTAAGGGCCAACCGCCCGGCCACGCCCGCGGTCCATTCGTAGAAGGGATCGCGTTCTGGAAAACCGTCGGCCTTGGAGACCCCGCCGGTGCTGAACCCCGACGCCGACGCGCCCAGGGCCCAGTCCGGGCGGCTGACCCCAAATCCCGCCGAGGCCCGCACGGTGGAGAGCGAACCGCCCTCGAGGGCGGCGCGCTCTCCGCTCTCCTCGCGGGTGGTGAGCGCGATGACCCCGCCGATGGCGTCGGAGCCCCACAGCGAGCCCTGCGGCCCCGACAGCACCTCGATCCGCGCGATGTCGGCGAGGTCCAGGCCGCCAAAATCGTAGCCGCCGGAGGGCTGGGAGGCGTCGTTCTGGACCACCCCGTCGATGACCACCAATGTCTCGTCGGCCGAGGCGCCGCGGATGCGCACTCCGGTCGCGCCACCAAAGGCGCCGTTGTCGCCTACCGCCAAGCCGGGAACCAGGCGCAGGACGTCGGCGGCGAAGCTTGCCTGGCGCAGTTCGATCTCCGCGGCCTCGACCACATGGGCGTCCGGGGCGTCGGTCAGTTCAGCGGGCAGGCGAGTGGCGGTGACGACGATCTCGCCGACCGGCGTGGGCGGCGGGTCAGCGAGGGCGGGGCCGGCGAGGGTCACGCAAAGGGGTCCAGCGACTAACAGCGCGCGCATGGCGTATCTCCTTGGCCACGCGCGGCGCCGCGGGGCGGTCAGCGACTGATCATCGGCGCGCCGGCCGAGAAAAGTCGCTGCAAGGAGAAGACAAGACGCCTCCCACGCCGACGGCCTGATCCCGGGCCCCGGACGAGCGACGCGGCGGCAGGTCTCCTGGCTTGCGGGTCATCGAGCCTCGCGCCGTCGCCTTCCCGGTTCCCCAGTGGCGCCGCCCCTTCAAATCAGGGGCGGATTGGACGCGAACTCTCGCCGCTCACAGTTGCGGGCACAGCCGCGGATTTGGGGTGAAGCACCCCGCGCCGCGTTCCCTCTTGGCCCCCCGGCGAAGGGAGGACCGCCTGAGGCGGACTATCGGCGGGTTTGACAATCGGAGGCAAGAGAAAAGCACGCCCGCGCGTCGCTCAGGAAAGGCCCGCGAGAGCCTCAAGCGCATCGCCCGTCAGCTTGCGGGTGATCCATTCGGTCTTGGCGGTGGCGCCCAAGGCATCGTAGAAGGCGATGGCCGGGGCGTTCCAGTCCAGGACGGCCCATTCCATGCGCGCGAGGCCCTCGTCGACGCAACGCCGCGCCAGATGGGCCATGATCGCCTTTCCCGTGCCGGCGCCGCGCGCGGCGGGGCGCACATAGAGGTCCTCCAGATAGAGGCCGCGATGGCCCTCGAAAGTCGAAACGCTATAGAACCACAGGGCAAAACCCACCGCCGCGCCGTCCAGTTCGGCGATCTCGCAGAAGGCATGCGGCGTCGGGCCGAAGAGGAGGTCGCGGATATTGTCTTCGCTGATCTTCACCTCGTGCGGGAGGCGCTCATACTCCGCCAGTTCGCGGATGAAGGTGAGGATCAAGCCGGTGTCGGCCGCGGCGGCCCGGTGGATCGCCAGGCCCGTCACGCCCCCATCTCCACGCCGGGCGGCGGGGGGATATCGGCCGGAACGAAGAAGTCGGGCATCAGGGGGCGCGTGGGATCGACGCGGTATTTGTCGAAGTCGCGCACGCCCTCGCCGTAGAGGAAGGTATCGTCGATCAGGAAATTGCCGGAAAAATCGCCGGCCGGCTTTTCGAAGATGGCGTGGGCGGCGTCGGCCATGATCTCAGCGGTGCGGCAACGCTTCAGCCCTTCGTCGCCGGCCAGGGCGAAGCGGATGGCGGCGGTGGCGATGCCGGTGCGCGGCCAAAGGGCATTGAAGGCTATGCCGTCGGGGCGGAATTCCTCGGCCATGCCCAGCACACAAAGGCTCATGCCGAACTTCGCCATGGTGTAGGCGACGTGCGGCCCGAACCAGCGCGGGCTCATGTCGAGCGGCGGCGAGAGCATCAGAACGTGCGGGTTGGCGGCGGCTTTCAGATGCGGGATGCAGGCCTTGGAGACGAGAAAGGTCCCCCGCGCGTTGACCTGCTGCATCAGATCGTACCGCTTCATGTCGGTGGCGAGGGTTCCGGTGAGCTGGATGGCCGAGGCGTTGTTGACGCAGATATCGACGCCGCCGAACGCCGCCACGGTCTCTTCCACCGCTGCGTGGACGCTCGCCTCGTCCCGCACATCGACGATGAGAGGCAGCGCCTTGCCGCCGGCGTCCTCGATCTCCTTGGCGGCGGTGTAAATCGTGCCCGGCAGGTGTTTGTGCGGCTCGGCGGTCTTGGCGGCGATGGCGATGTTGGCCCCGTCCCTGGCGGCCCTCAGCGCGATGGCCAGTCCGATGCCGCGCGAGGCGCCGGTGATGAACAGGGTCTTGCCGGATAGGGACATCGATCAGGCTCCGGTGGTTTTTTCGGACAGGAACCAGAGCCGCTCGGCGGCCTCTGGATTGAGCGCGTGGGGCATGACTCCCCGGAAGGGAGCCTCTTTGGTCCACGGCGCGGCCTCACCGCAGTCTTCCAGATAGAGGCCGCCGACGCCATCGAGTTCACCGCCCACCGCCGCCCACACGCTGGTCGAGGCGCCCTGCTCGGTCGTCTTGAAGCCCCGCGCCACCTTGCCGGATTCGTCCATCCAGCCGAAGGCGATCATCTCTTCGCGGGGCAGGTGGCGCTGCAAGGGAGTCATGATGCCGCCGGGCATGACCGCGTTGGCGGTGACCCCATGGTCCTTGAAGCGGGCGTTGAAGCCGACGGCGAAGAGGGCGTTGGCGGTCTTGGACTGGCCGTAGGCCTCCCATTTATCGTAGGGGCGATGGCGGTAGTGGGGATCGTCGAAATTCACCGCGCTTCGGCGATGGCCGATGGAGGTGAGCGAGACCACCCGCGCCGGCCGGCCCTCCTGGTCGCTGGCGCGCAGCAGGGCCGGCGCGAGCAGGGCGGCGAGCAGATGGTGGCCGAAATGGTTGGTTCCGATCTGCATTTCCAGATCGTCGGTGGTATAGGCGAGCGGGCAGGCCATCACCCCGGCGTTGTTGATGAGGATATGCAGGGGCGCGGCCCCCCATTCCGCCGCGAAGGCGCGCACGCTGGCCAGATCGGCCAGATCGAGGGATCCGACCCTGGCCTGGGCGTCCCTCGCCGTGCGGTTGATGTCGTCCGCGGCGGCCTCACCGGCGGCGCGATTTCGGACCGCCAGGGTCACCCGCGCGCCCGCCTCGGCCAGCGCCCGCGCCGTCTCGACGCCGATCCCCGTCGCCGCGCCGGTGACCAC
>JALYTR010000158.1 GCA_030854165.1 Pseudomonadota bacterium
ATCATCAACTGGTCGGGCGGGCCGGCCAGATCAGAACATTCATGGCGGCGTCCTCCGGCCAACCAATAAATCAGAATGACAAGCCCTTGGGAATCTCTTTAATGGGTCCTGAGCTTAGCAAAGCGCGAAAATGAAGGCCTCGCGAATTTAAGTCGACATGATCCGCGAAGGTCGACCAAGCGGCCCCAGACCCGTCAAGAATTGGCTCACAATCAACGTTTGATGGTTGATGGTTGATGGGTCGACTACAGAACCTCGTAATGAATGGGTTTGAAGGCGTGATTGTTCGACTGGAGGGCGGAACAAGCGGTCAGCGCGACTATCAGGTCAATCTGCGCCTCTACGACGATAAAATCCCCGGCGCGGCTAAGGGGCGGCTCGACTTTCAGCTCGCCCGTGTCACCGTCGACGGTGACGTTCATGAAGACGTTGAACGCGGTGGGGATGCGATCAGGATTGACGCCAAAAGGCGCCAAGGCGCCGGCGAAGTTGCCGAAGCAACCTTGGTGGGGGTGTTCATCGCCGTAGAGGATGCGAAAGGTGTCAGCGGAGCACGGGGTAAGCAGGAAGTCGTGACGGCCTACGGTGTCCTCAAGGATGCGCAAGACGATCTTGCTTCGGTTGGAGTAAAGGGGGTCGCCCGTAGTGAGGTAGATCCGGCTGGCGTAATCAAGGGTGCGACCTGACGAGATAACCTCATCGGGGTCGGAGGCGTTGAAGGCGAGCAGATCGCACACCTGTTCACCCCGAGGGTCGATGATCTTCAGCCGGCGACCCTCGGGCAGCGTGAAGGCGACGCCCGAGCGTGGCGCGATCTCATGGAGCAAAATCGATCTCCTGGCCCCGACGGAACGGGCAGACCCATTCAGCGTCGACCGAGCGGCCGCTGTATTGGCGGGCCTCCGACCCCTGGCCATAGGACTGTAGCATAGGGTTGGGAGAACCCGCCAAGGCGAAGTCGCGACGGGCTATAGTGATCTTGAGTTTTTCAAAGACCCCGTTGGCGCGCAGTTGTTCGAACTGGTCGTGCAGGTTGAACACCATGGCCGGAACGCAGAATCGGCGAGCGGGACGGCTGGCCCGGGGGTGCAAGCCCACGACAAAGAAGGCCTCGCCGCCAAAGCTCAAGGAGAAGTGAGGGTTTTTCGCGTCGGCGCTCACGCGAGCGTCGTGACGTTGACCGTGCCAGTCGTCCTTGTCGGAGAGCGACTGGATGCGGGCCCAAAGGTGGTGCTCGAACTGGGCCTCCGCCAGCAATTGTGGGCCTTCGAAGAGGACCACGAGGCTTTGAAAAAGCGTCGGCCGGTGCTTGTAGCGGAGGGCGAATTCATGGAGAGCCGGGTAGATGCGAAGGTCGTCCCAGGCCGAGGTGATATCCCGGGCGATCACGAAGTGCATCTGACCCCGCGCGAGCGCGGACTTGGCCCCCACGCACGGAAATGTCGGCGCCTCGACCAACCGACGGAACTCATCAGCTAACGGACTATCGTTGTCATACGTGGCTGGAGGCATGGCTACGCCGGCAGGTTAGCGACCGGGACGTAGGGGCCGCCGCCGCGCAAACGGACTTCGGGCGATCGCCCTGCAATTTCGCAGGTGGCGCCGTGGAGAAGTTCTGCTTGCCGCAGAGCCCCTGCATGGATAGCGGCATGAGACGCAAGCGGAGGCGGCGGCCAGGACAAGTTCGTCAACATCTTCTAGTCCTTCCAGCCACGTTTGAGCCGCCTTGAAGTCACGACGTTGAGCCCGAATGCTCCACGTGGCGCAAGGTTCCAGCCGACAGCCGGTGGCGGGGCACTGTCAAACCAAATTCGCCAGGCCTTCATTTTCAGGTTTTGTTAGGTCGTAAGCGTCATAGCCAAAGGGCCCGGTTGTCGCGTCTCCCCTTGTGTTTTCTTGGAAGACCGATGGCTGCTGCCCAAAATAAGGGGCAGCGGCGGGGCGAAGCCTTCCTCCCTCGATTTGGGCTGACAACACCTACGCAGATCTTTGGCGACCGCTCCGCCGGAGGCCTAAGCGCGGTGGCGCGCCCTGCGTGCGAGCCACGCGAAAGTTGAGCATCAGGTTCAACAGATATCCGCCAACTCCCACGATGCTCGCCGCACCGATTCGGCTCAAAATTAGGTCGAAGTGGAACACGCTGACCGACAGCCACATCATAAACGCCACGGTGATCGCGGAGAGGGTCGCGATAGCCAAGAAATAAATGAAGCCGGCCCTCATGCCGCGTTTGGTCTCGGCGAAAACTAGCCACCGCGCCAAGAAGTAGCTCAGGCCGTTGGCGACAAGGAATGCGGCGACCGTTGCGACCAAGTAGTCGAGGTGGGCGCGTCGAACCAACAGGAAGAGCAAGCCCAGGTCGAAAAGGAAGGTCGGCAGGGAGATCGCAGCGTTTCGAACGAACCGCGGTGCTTGACCCCACGCCACAAAAAAGCGCGTTAGCTCCGCGCGACGCGGTGAATGTTTGGTAGTCGAGCCAGACGGCATGCATGCTCAAGCGCAGGTCGGCGGTTTTCGTTGCTCGGAGCGTAGGACTTCAGCCGGACGGCCCGCCAAAGACCGACTCCGCGTAAGCTCCTGCCGAGCTGTGCGCCGTGGCCAAGGAACGTCCGCATCCCAGCTTGGAGCCGGTGTCGCTACTGGCCCTGAGCCGCGCTCTCAGTGTATTCGAGGCCGCTTCCGAAAACGGACCCTCCAAACGATCCACAGCACGATCAGGAGGATCGCCGGTACGACCACCGGGATCATGAGCGCGGCGCCTGCGATACCGAAGGCGACAATGTCTTCCAGGCCGGAAAGCAACGGGTTGGCGAGGCCCGCCGTCGTGGCGGTGCTAGCCAATCGAGCGCCGGACTGGGCAGTATGAACCGCCAGCGCCGTCGGCGCCCCCAGGATGAGGCCGAGGATGGCCATTGTCGGGGGGTCCGCATGCTGAAACGCCGCGGCTGCGGCGAGCGTCGCCGCCGCTGGGCGCGTCACCGTGCCCGCGAGGTGCAGGGCATGGTCGACCAAGGGAATCTTGTCGGCGGCCAATTCCGCCGCCGTTGCACAACCCAGGGCAACCAAGGATGGGGTGGAAGCGATCCACACAAGATGCTGGTTCAAGCTCACGCCGCCGAGGTGAAAGCGCGCCGCGAGCCCCAACATAAGCAGCGGCAGGAAAGTCCGCAGGCCGCATGAGGCGGCCAAGCCCAACCCGAGCAGCGATGAACCTATGAGCGGCAGCAAGTCTAAACTCCGGCAGGGCCGCCGAGATCGGCGGCGCGTACCCCAGCTCTTAGCCTCTTTCGCCCGGAAGTCGGCGCGATCGAAAACAAGACTCACCCGGCGAGAACCTGATGCAGGACAAGCAGGCCCAAGCGCTCTTCAAGGAGTTTGGCTATCTCCGGAGCATCTGGGTCACCGTCTTGACGGCGCCCCGGATAGCGCTCGCGATTCTGGAGGCAGGGCGCATGAAACGGCGTTGGCCTTGGACGCCGCCGGAGGGCACTGTCAAGGCAAACGCACAAGGCTATAGGTTTCACGTTTTGTTAGGTCGTTGGGCCCATGGATGAGAGGCTCGGCGGCCGCGTCTCCCCTCGTATTTTCTGGAAGATTGATGGCTGCTGCCCGAAAACCGGGGCAGCAGGGGGCGAAGCCTGACTCGAACGATTTGCGCTGACAACACCACGGCTTGCGCTCTTACGGCGCCGCCATGAACGAGATTGGAAACCGCGATCGTCAGGAGGTGGGCCGCTGGCTCAACAACAGGGCCGAGAACTCACACCAACCGTTCCGACGACGAGAGAGGGCGATGCTCAGATTTCGGAGGATGAAGACACTCCAGAAATTCGCCTCGGTCCATGCCCAGGTCCGCAATCATTTCAGCCAGGAGCGCCACCTCATCAGCAAGGAACTCTACCGGGAGAGACGCTCCGCCGCACTGGCCGAGTGGCGGTCAGTCATGGCCTAGCCGGCGGCTGGGTTTGGGCTCACCGCGCCCGACCGGAGACAAGTTGCCGTTGGTCTGACAGCACCGTAAAACAGGTTTCTGTCCGAGCTGACGATGATCGGTGGCTGTCCAGCAGCAGGACCCCACCGATCACGGCCGTCCTGTCTGATACCTGCCACGATCAGTTCTGAGCCTTGTAACGGCACGAATTATCGCTGTTCCAGACGACACAGTGCTCGTTCTGAATATACATCATCTCATTAACCTGCTGTTGAGACTTCGCACGCTGTTGGTCATAGTAGGTGTTGTTGCGATTATCCCGCTGCGCATTAACCCCATTCATGTAGTGTTGCTGGCGCGAAGACATAATGTTGGCAAGATCTCGTTGCTGTTGCTTAATTACCGGGTTGTAAGTCGGTTGGGCAGACTGATATTTCTGGTACATTGACCGCATGAAGCTGTCATGGGATTGGGAGCCGGCGAAGAAGCGCGCATACCCGCTCTCCATGTCGTTTCGACACATCGCGTACCACTGCTGAAATCCAAGGCCGGGGGGCGGAACGCACCCGGCGGCCGGGGTGGCTACAGAGGCCAAAAGGGCCAGCAAGAGCAGTCGCTTCATGTTTAATCTCCGGGTGTCGAGCGTGGACGAGAATGTTGCGCACGGGTTTAGGTTAGGCGCAACCGCGGCGGGGCGCGCTTGGGACGTCGGGTTCGAAGGGTGGCGCTGAGGGCGCCGGCCATCATGGCCAGCCAGAACAGCCCCTTGAGCGAGCGCCAGACGGGGGCCGGTACCCAGGCGCCGACGGCGCAGGCGAGGGTGAACGCGAGGACGGCGAAGCCGAGTGCCGCGGCAATGCGCGCCGGTCCAGCGGCGAGGGGCGGCGACGGTATGCGCGCGCCGCCCGCCACCGGGGCTAGTGCACCGACTCAGACGGCTGGTGCAGCCTCGACCGCCCACTGCGCTCCACGGTCCAGTGACGGGGTGAATCATCCGTTCGGTGTCTGTGCACTAGCATCAACGCCGGTGCGCGCCCCTTCTCGATGCGGTCGATGTTTCCATCGCACCACTGCTTCAACCAGCCAACGCGATGGTCTGATGCTCCTACTGATGGGTGCACGGCGCGCGACGGCCTGACCTGCGGCCGATTCCTGCGTCACCTCTCCGGCGTTGTGGGGAGGGCCGGCTATTATGCCACTCTGACGGGGGGCAGGTTCGGGCCTCGGGGCCGTCGTCGGAGCGATGAGCCTGGGCCTCATGGCCGGGCCGGCCTGGGCCGCGGAGCTGCCTCCGCCCTCCGCCTCGCCGCCGGCAGCGCCCACCCAAGCGGAGAGGGAGAGCTTCGACGACCCGGCCACCCAGGTCCAGTCCGACCCAACCGTGACAAGCGGCGTGGCGCGCCTCAGCCGCCGCCGGCAACGTAGCGGACCTGGAGCGCTTTTCTCTGGTCTGGGCATCGACCCAGGGCTTGAGGTCGGGCGATGTGGGAGAGTTCATCGCGCCTCGGCGGGGCGCTGCCAAGCGGGGCGCGGTGGGTGAAGCCTGGCCGCCTCTCTTCGCCCTCGACTGCACCGTCGCGAGTGAAGTGCGGGAGTCGGTGGCGGTCACCCCTTATGAGACGAGGATGCGTTCGGGTGCGCCGGACTCGGCCGACTCGGTGCGGACATCGCCCAGCCGGCCCATTCACGTTCTGGTCGATCTAATACGAGGGGTCTACTGCAGCGACAGCTGCCGCTCTCCCTACAGGCTGAAGTCTACCTCCATCGATGCCCGTGGCTTTGTCGGCGGGTCTGAGGAGCGGAACCTGGAGTGGACGGCCGCCACTAGCGTGAGCTGGAGCCGCGTCACGGGCGCGAGCGATCGAAGCCATACGGAGCAGGGGACCTGTCGCCTCACCCCCGCCGCCCCATCCCGGACCGCGCAGTAAGGCCGGGAAACCTCACCGCCTCGCCGATCCAACCCGGCAAAACGGGATTGCCTGAGCTTTTCGAAAAAAGGCCGTCTCGCGTAGAGTCTGACTCATAATTCGCGGCGGGGGTCGGGCCGCCGTG
>JALYTR010000159.1 GCA_030854165.1 Pseudomonadota bacterium
GCCCGCGCCCGGCGCCCCCCTCGCCGCTCGCCGTGGCCGAAATCGTCGTCTCCGCGCCCCGGTGCTCCACGCGCAGGGGTCCGGAAAGGCGCGCCAAAGTAAAGTCGCCGGCGCCCGCGCGCAGGACGCTCGCGGCGCCATTGAAGACCCAATGTTTCGCGTCGCCGCCCAGGCCGCCGGCGATTTCGGCCTGACCCATTTTCGGCGTCGTGACGATCCGGTTTGGGTCGGCGATACGCGCGTCAATCGCCATGCCGTGAGGGCCCGTGGCTCGGCGGCCAACGTCCGCTTCGCCTCGCGCGGTCAGGGCGACGTTGTCGCTGTCGGCGACGAGCGTCAGGGCATAAAAGCCGTCGGCGGCCTTGGCGCCGGCGATGCGGAAGCGGGCCTGGCGCCCGACCATCGCCTGATAGCGCGCCAACAGGCTGGAGGCCCCAAGATCGATCCGCCCGTCGGCCGAACCGCCCGCCCGGGTCCATTGTCCCTGGGCCTCCAGGGGCGTCGCCGCGCCGACCCGGGTGACCACGGCGAAGTGGCCGGCGGCGATCCCGCCCTTGGCATGGGCGGCCAGCCGGAAGGGTTGGTCGGCAGCCAGGCCCGCCATGCCGGCCAAGGCGCCGCCCTGGGCCTCCCGCGCGTCGGCGTCCACCGAGAACGTATCGCCGCGCCCCAGATTGAAGGCCACGCGCAGGAAATCGCCCACATGGAGCGCGCTGGCGGCGCTCGCCCAGCCCCGCACGCCGCCGGCCCTCTCGACGGAAAAAGCGGTGCGCAGATCGTAGAGCCCGCGGCGGGCCGCGAAGGCCGGCCCCATCTCCAGCCGGGTCGCCGCGCTCACGACGTCCACCGACACCGGCGAGGGCGTGGGATTGGTCTCCCGCGTCAGCAGAGGCCGTCGCTCGATGGTGATGCTTCGCGCCGCGATGGAGGTCAGGCGAAGCCGCCGGTTCCGCAGGGCGGCGGGCTTCCAGCGCACGGAGATGCCGCGCGCCTCCAGCCACACGCCCTGGCGATCGGCAATGCTGAGCCGCGCCAGGGTAAAGTCGTTCCAGATATCGCCGCCCAGGCCTTCGATCCTCAGGGTTCCAAACCGCCCCACCTTCAGCCCGCTCACCTGGCTCTCGATCAGCGATCGTCCAGCTTGGGTCATCGGTCCATAGCGAACCGCGAGGAAAACGCCCGCGAGGCACAGCACCAAGACGATGGCGGCCACGACGAGCCAACGGGTGATCCCAAAGCGGCGCGGCGCGGCTGGCCCCGCCATCAGAACGCCTGCCCGATGCTGATATAAACCTGGACCCGGCCGTCGCCCTGACGCGGGTTGAGGGGCGTGGCGACGTCCAGGCGCAGGGGCCCAAAGCCGAGGTCATAGCGCACCCCCACCCCCACGCCGACGCTGACGTTCCTGAAGTCCGGCGTGGAGCCAGATCCCACCGCGCCGGCGTCCACGAACGCGACTCCGCCCCATTGCCTGGAGAGTCTTTGGCGCAACTCCAGGGAGGATTCGAGCAGCGAAAGGCCGCCTTCCGGGGTGTTGTCGATCAGCCTGGGGCCTACCGCCTGGTAGCCATAGCCGCGCACCGAGCCGCCGCCGCCGGCGTAGAACCGCCGGTCGGCCGGAACGTCGGGAATCGATCCGCCCAGAATCGAGCCCAACTTGAGCCGCCCGGCGATCACCGTGGCGGCGCTGGAATCGAGGGGCAGGTAGGCGCTCGCCTGAGTCTGGGTCTTCAGATAGACGAGGTTGCGGTCGCCGACGATGGAGGTCGGTTCGACCCGCGCCTCCAGGCGCCAGCCGCGGGTGGGATTGAGCGGATCGTTGGAGCGGTCCAGGGCGAAGGCGGCAAGGCCCGTGGTGATGAAGAGCTTCAGGTCCACGCCCACGGGCGTGGCCAGGAGGTTGATCGCGGTCTTCTCGCGAGTGGCGGCGTAGTCGAGGGCCCCGCCCAGGGTGATGAATGTCGTCTTGGTGAAGTGCCGGTCCACGTCCAGGCGCACGCCGCCACCGGCGTCGTCATAGGCGGCGGTGCGATCGGCCAACAGGCCGCCGCCGATCCTCAAGGTCTGATCGGGCCGGCGCCAGTCGGGCAGGGCGAGCTCGAGATCGAGCTTCTGCTGGATGTCGTAGAGTATGGCGGTCAAGGTGACGGTATCGGCGCGGCCGAGGCGATTGTAGATGAAATACTTGCCGTCGACGCCCGAACCCTCGCTGGTTGAATAGCCGGCTCCCAATTCGATCGTGCGGCGTGGACGATCGGAGAGGCTTACCAGGACGGGGCGCTCGTCGCCGACGCTCTGCGCCTTGGGCGCCAGGGAGACAGTGACCGAATCGTACACGGCCGCGTCGGTCAGCCGCCGCTCCAGTTTGGCGACGGCCTCGGGGCTATAGCGGTCGCCGTGCTTCCATGGCGCCAGACCCCGCACCCAGCCCGCCCGGGTGCGCCCCTTGGTGATCACCTTCACCCCATCGAGGCGAATGAGGTCGCCGGCGGCGATGTTGAAGGTCGGCTTCACCGACCGGTCCGCGTAATCGACCACGACCTTCCGGGGTCGAATTTCGGCGTCGGCGAAGCCCAGCTTTTGCAGCGCCGCGACAACCCGTCCCTCGGCCGCGAGAACGTCGGCCGCCCGCCCGGGCGCTCCGGACGCAAGGCGCACGGCTTCCTCGCCCGCCTTGGCCGCACCCGACGGAGGCGCGGGGCCGACCCACTCCACCGTCGCGTCCCGGAAGTGAAAACGCACGCCAGGCGTTATGTTCACGATCGCGCGGGGTGGGTCGCCTTCCGAAACGTTCGGCTCGACGCTTCCGTCGTAGTAGCCCTCGGACCGCAGCAACGAGATGGCGTCGCTGGCCGCGTCGCGCGCCCGCCGCCGCGCTTCTACGCCGCTCTCCGGCCGGCTTTTGCTTTGGCCGATGGCGTCCTCGATCTCCTTTCGAAGGGAGCGGTCGAGGTTCCCGGCCACTACCGCCTTGAGTTCAGCCGCCCGGGCCGGCGGCGGCGCGAGGCCGATCAGCACCGCCGAGGCTATGGCGAAAGCGCAACCGGCTCGTCTCACGCGAAAGGTTCCCTACCGCCCCAAGGGCGTCGGTGTAGTGGCGAGCGAGGGCGCTGTCACCCATGCCGCTAACTGGCGCCTTGGTAGGCCGGGTGGGACTCGAACCCACGACCACTCGATTAAAAGTCGAGGGCTCTACCACTGAGCTACCGGCCCCTTGAGCGCTTTTTCGCAAAAGTGCGCGGACCATAGCCGCCGTGGCGCGTGAGCCGCAAGCCACGCCCGTCTCGGTCGCTTGGCGCCCGCGCCGGCGCCGCGCTAGAAGACCGCCATGTCTCGTCCTCACCTCGTCGCGATCTTCGGCGGCGCCGCCGTTCTCCTCGCGGCCTCGCCTGGCGCGGCGCAGCCGGCTCAAAACCCGCCGCCAGCCGAGCTGCAGAATCCCGATCGCGCCGCCAGCGCTAACATGCAGAACGCCGCGGAGGCCCCGCTGCACGATCTCAATCTGGTGCGTCAGAAGATTCCCCCTATCCTCCTGGCCGCCCTCGCCGACCCCTACGCCCGGCCCGCGCCTGCCACCTGCCGTGAGCTCGACGACCAGATCCGCGTACTGACCGACGCTCTGGGCGCCGATTTCGACGCGCCTTACAATCCGCAGGAGCCCAGCCTTACAACCCAGCGCGGCGTCGCCCTCACTCTGGCGCATGGGGCCGCCGAGAGCCTGCTGCCCTTCGCCGGCTTTGTGAGAGCCCTGTCAGGGGCTCAAAAGCACGACCAGCTCGTGGCCGAGGTGATTACCGCCGGAAGCGTCCGCCGAGGCTATCTGAAGGGCCTGGGCGAAGCGCACGGATGCGCCCCTCCCGCGTTGCCGCGCCACCTCGTCTCCGCGGCGGAACCATATCGGGAGGAGCGCAAGCCAACCTACCCGATCCATTAAGATATCGGGCGATCCCGAACCTGTTGGCGAAAGGCCGCCAGACGCCCTTCGGCGATCGCGGCCCGCAGCTCCGTCATGAGGGCCTGAAAAAACGCCAGATTGTGCCAGGAGAGCAGAACCTGGCCGAGGATCTCCCCTGATTTCACCAAATGGTGCAGATAGGCCTTGGAATAGTTGCGGCTGGCCGGACAGGCGATGGCGCCATCCAACGGCGCTTCGTCGTCAGCGAAGCGGGCGTTCTTAAGATGGATCGGGCCGTCCCAGGTCCAGGCCTGGCCGTGGCGGCCCGAGCGGGTGGGCAGGACGCAGTCGAAGAGATCGACCCCGCGGGCCACGGCCTCGACGATATCCACCGGCTTGCCGACGCCCATCAGATAGCGCGGCCGGTCGGCCGGCAGGAGGGCGGGCGCATAGTCCAGCGCATCGCACATGGCGCCATGGCCCTCGCCGACCGCCAGGCCGCCGATGGCGTAGCCGTCGAAGCCGGTCTCGATCAGCCGCTCGGACGATTCCCGGCGCAAACCCTCGAAGGTCGAGCCCTGCTGGATGCCGAACAGCGCCTGGCCCGCGCGCATCCCGAACGCCACCTTGCAGCGGGCGCCCCATCGGGCCGAGAGCCGCATCGCTTCGGCCGCGCGTGCTTCGTCGGCCGGCCAGGCCACGCACTCGTCGAGTTGCATGACGATATCGGCGCCGAGGAGGTCGGCCTGAATGGCGACGGAGCGCTCGGGGGAAAGGACATGGCGCGAACCGTCGATGTGGCTTTGAAATGTGGCGGCCTCCTCGCTTACGGTGTTGAGCTTGGCGAGCGACATCACCTGGAAGCCCCCGGAGTCGGTGAGTATCGGGCCCGCCCAACCCATGAAGCGGTGCAGGCCACCCAGCCGCGCCACCCGCTCGGCGGTCGGCCGCAGCATCAGGTGATAGGTATTGCCGAGGATGATTTGCGCGCCGGTTTCGCGCACCTGGTCGAGGGTCAGGGCCTTGACCGTTCCGGCCGTCGCCAACGGCATGAAGGCGGGGGTCTCGATGGCCCCGCGCGGGGTTTCCAGCCGCCCCGTCCGCGCCGCGCCGTCAGTGGCTTCGATGATGAACGGAAAGGCGGCCATCAGGCCGCGCGCCAGAGGAGGCAGGCGTCGCCATAGGAATAGAAGCGGTAGCCGGCGGCGATGGCGTGGACGTAGGCGCGGCGGATGGCCATCAGGCCGCTGAAGGCCGCCGTAAGCATGAACAGGGTCGATTTCGGCAAGTGGAAGTTGGTCATCAGGCCGTCGGCGGCGCGGAAGGCGTAGCCGGGCGTGATGAAGATCGCTGTCTCGCCGGCGAAGGGAGCGATCGTCCCGTCCTCGCTCGCCGCGCTTTCGAGGAGCCGCAGGGAGGTGGTGCCGACGCAGACGATCCGGCCGCCGGAGGCGCGGGCGGCGTTGAGAGCCGTGGCGACGCCGGCGGAGACCTCGCCCCATTCGGCGTGCATGCGGTGATCGGCGATGCGCTCGCTCTTCACCGGCAGGAAGGTTCCCGCGCCCACGTGCAGGGTGACGAAGTGGACGGTCACGCCACGCTCGATGAGACGCGCCATCAACTCAGGCGTGAAATGCAGGCCCGCTGTCGGCGCCGCCACTGAACCATCCTCGCGAGCATAGACCGTCTGATAATCGACGCGGTCTCGCTCGTCCTCGGCGCGGCGGCTGGCGATATAGGGCGGCAGGGGCATGGCACCGCGTCCGGCGATGGCCAGATCGAGATCCGGCCCGGCCAGATCGAAGGCCAGCGTTACCTCGCCATCCTCGCCCTTGGCGGCAAGCGTGGCGTCCAGACTGCCGAGCAGGCAGGCCCGGTCGCTGGTCTCGCCGAAGACGACCCGATCGCCGACCCGCAGACGTTTGCCGGGGCGCATGAAGGCCGTCCACCGCGAAGAGGTGAGGCGCCGGTGCAAGGTCGCTTCGACAACGCTGGTCCGCCCTTCCCGCGCGCGTACGCCCTTGAGCCGCGCCGCGATCACCCGCGTATCGTTGAGTACGAGAGCGTCTCCGGGTCGTAGAAGGTCC
>JALYTR010000160.1 GCA_030854165.1 Pseudomonadota bacterium
CATTACAGTCTTATCGAGATCCCATTCCGGAAAACTCGTGCCAGTGAAGCCGTGGTCACAGTCATATAATCCCAATGATTTGACTCCATTTGTCTCGACGGACCACCATTCTTGGAAACTAGCGTCGTTTTCGACTTGCGTCTCTCGGCAGATGACAAGTTCGCCGTCCTCTCGGATGTGGACGCAATGCTCATCGTCACAAGACGCAGCTCGCTTGTAGGGATATTTCCAAGAGACATCGTTGTATGATTTCCTCTGCGGCCCGACGCCGTCAAAGCTGACGCGGACGTCCAATTTGTTCACGGGCAAATCAGGTGAGCCGACTCCGTACATCGATGGGACGGGCGAGTAGTACCCGGCTGGTTTCAGACAAAATTTGTACATCTCCCGCGTGGCCGCGATGCGCATTCTCATGATATCGGGCTTATCTAGGGTTAGTGTTGAGATAACAAACCGCCCGGGCTGAAGTTGCCGAATCGACTTCAGATCAAAATTGAGAACGTCCAAAGTGCTAGTGACGGCAAAATTTTGCTCTTGCGCACCCGCAGATTGGAAAAAACTGAAGGTCACTGCGGTAACACCGATTAGGAGTATTTCCTGAACTCGTTTCATCCGTCATTCAGCCAATTGTGACAAAACACCGTGCGCGCCTACGTCTACGTCCGACAGGCGTCGCATAGAGCAGCGACATGTGCAACGCTGCGATAGGTCCGGTCAGATCGTCGCCTGCGCTTCCAGGCGCGACTTAGTTCGCGCCGCTCCGGCCACCGCGGAAATGCCGATAGAAGGTAGCAGGCGACACGCCTAGCCGTGCAGCGATTTCGGCGACGGGGATCGACTCATTCGCAAGCAGGGCACGCGCGATACCAATGTCCGCCTCGGACAGAGACCGCGGGCGGCCGCCTATGCGGCCGCGTCGGCGAGCGGCGAGCAAGCCTTCGCGTGGCCGCTCCCGGATGACGGCGCGTTCGAACTCGGCGAGTGCGCCGAAGATGTGGAAAATGAGCTTGCCGCCGGTTGTGGCGCCGTCGATCGTTTCCGTAAGGGAGCGAATGCCGACCCCATGTCGCTCAAGACCCTCGACCGTTTGGATGAGTTGGGACAGCGACCGCGCCAGCCGGTCAAGTTTCCAGACAACGATCGTATCGCCTTGCCTCGCAAATTCGAGCGCCGCCAAAGGCTGCGGGCGATCGATGCGCGAATCAGACGCGGTCTCCTCAAACAATCGCCCGCACCCCGCATCGACTAAGGCGTCCCGCTGAAGAGCGGTGTCCTGATCAGCAATTATCACAGGCTCGGGCTATCACATTGCGAAATGTATGGACCCGAGTGAAGAGAACAAACGAATTCAGAGAAAGGCCCGCAGGTTCTGCTTGACAATATGATTGCATTATGCAATGATACCGCGCATGTCGAGTCCCGCCGCCACTGCCGAAGCTCCCGCCTCACCGGCCGCCGACGAGACGCCCGATCCGGCGGTCCGGCGCGCCGAGCGCCGGCTTCGCCTGCTCGAGGAGCTGGCCGAGATCGGCATGGAGCTGGCCCGGAGCCTCAGGCCCGGAGACCCGGCGAGCGGAGCCTCCCGCCTGGACGCGACCGAGGATCCGCCTGCTGAAACAGGCAGGGCCAAGGGCCGCGACCCGGCCGACGTTTTCGGCCCCCTTTCGCGCGCCATCCGCCTGACGCTCGTCCTGGAGGCCAGGACCGACGCGGAACTCCGCGACCTGAAGGCCGGCCTGACCCGGGTGCGCGAGGACGAGCAGGCCCGCGCCGCGGAGCGCGACCGCGTCGCCGCCGCCAAGGACCTGGAGGCGCGCATCGAGCGGATCCGCGACCTCGTCCTCTGCGTCGCCGACGCCGAAACCCCGGACACCGACGCCTTCGAGAGCCTCTACGAAGCCCTCGACGAGCGCCTCGAGGCGCATGAGGCCGACATCGGCGCCGGGCGCCCGCTGCGCGAAACCGTCGAGCGCCTCTGCAAGGACCTGGCGCTCAGCCCCGACTGGAGCCGCTGGGCCGGCGAGAGATGGATCGTCGATGACGCCCCCGTGGACGCCGGCCCCCAACCGCCGGAAGCGAAGGAAAATGCGGTCAGAGTCATTTCCCTGCCTGTCAACCCAGACCATGCTTCTCCTTGAGGTGACCCCGCCCTAGCGAGGCGCGATGGCCTCTGCTACATCGCGACCATGACGATGGTTCGGACGGCCCCGCGAATTAGACGCCCGGCGTGACGCCGCCGGAGCCTCTTCCAGCGCGCGCCGGGATGCCTCGCCCCATTTAAGTTCGATCTTCACAAAGACCCGTCATGGCCGACGACGCCGAACCTCTCCACCGCGACTATCGTGAAACCGTCTTCCTGCCCAGGACGAGCTTTCCCATGCGGGCCGGCCTGCCGGCGCTCGAGCCGCGCATCCTGGAGGGGTGGGGCGACCTCTATGGCCAGATCCGCGCCGCTCGCCAGGCGGCCGGCGCGCCGCTCTTCGTCCTGCACGACGGGCCGCCCTACGCCAACGGCGCCATCCATATCGGCCATGCCCTAGACAAGCTGATCAAGGATTTCGTCGTCCGCTCCCGCTTCGCGCTCGGTTTCGATGTCGACTATGTGCCGGGCTGGGATTGCCATGGCCTGCCCATCGAGTGGAAGATCGAGGAGGAGTTCCGCGCCAAGGGGCGGCGCAAGGGCGAAGTCTCCAAGGCCGAGTTCCGCGCCCGCTGCCGCGAATATGCGGCCGGCTGGATCGAGGCCCAGTCAGCCGAGTTCCAGCGCCTGGGGGTGCTGGGCGACTGGGCGCATCGCTACGCCACCATGGATTTCGCCGCCGAGGCCGCCATCGTGGCCGAGTTCCACAAGTTCATCGCCTCGGGCCAAGTCTATCGTGGCTCCAAGCCGGTGATGTGGAGCCCGGTGGAGCGCACCGCCCTGGCCGACGCCGAGGTCAAATACCACGATCACGTTTCGCCCACGGTGTGGGTGAAGTTTCCGGTGATCGAGGGCCCGGCGGCGGCCCTGGGCTCGGCCGTGGTCATATGGACCACCACGCCCTGGACCCTGCCGGCCAACCGGGCCATCGCCTACAACCCGGCAATCGCCTACGCGCTCTTCGAGGTGGAAGCGCTGGAGGCGGACCTGCCGTTCGAGCCTTGGGCCAAGCCGGGCGACCGGCTGATCGTCGCCGAACCCCTCTCGTCCGAGGTGTTCGCGGCGGCCAAGGTCGCCAGGTGGCGCAAGGTCGCGACGGTGAATTGCGCCGGCATGGTCTGCGCCCATCCCCTCGCCGCGCTCGACGCAGGCTACGCCTTCGCTGTTCCTCTGCTCCCCGGCGCGCATGTCACCGACGACGCCGGCACGGGCTTCGTTCACACCGCGCCCGGCCACGGGGCCGACGACTACGCCGTCTGGATCGCCGCCGGCCATCGCGACATCCCCGAAACCGTGGACGAGGACGGCGCCTATTATCCGACTGTTCCCCTGTTCGGCGGCCTCAAGGTTCTGGAAACCGAAGGCAAGAAGGCGGGCAAGTTCGGTCCGGCCAACGGCGCGGTGATCGAAAAGCTCATCGAGGCGGGAACGTTGCTGGCGCGCGGGCGCCTGGAGCACAGCTATCCTCACTCCTGGCGCTCCAAGGCGCCGGTGATCTTCCGAAACACGCCGCAGTGGTTCATCCGCCTGGACGAGCCTCTGAACGACTCCGTCCATGGCGGCGCCACTCTGCGCGAGACCGCCCTGGCGGCCATCGACGCCACCGCCTTCTACCCAGAGGCCGGGCGCTCGCGCATCCGCGCCATGGTCGAGAGCCGCCCCGACTGGCTGGTGAGCCGGCAGCGCGCCTGGGGATCGCCCATGGCCATCTTCGTGGACAAGGCGAGCGGCCAGCCTCTCGTCGATGAGGCGGTCAACGCCCGCATCGTCAGCCTGATCGCCGCCGAAGGCGCGGACGCCTGGTTTACCCGGCCGGCCGGTGACTTCCTTGGGCCTCGCGATCCGGACGCTTACGAAAAGGTCGAGGACATTCTCGACGTGTGGTTCGATTCCGGATCGACCCACGCCTTCACCCTGGAGGGCCGCGAACACACCCGCTGGCCCGCCGACCTCTATTCCGAAGGCTCCGACCAGCACCGCGGCTGGTTCCAGTCCTCCCTCCTGGAGGCCTGCGGCACCCGCGGCCGCGCGCCTTATGAGGGCGTGCTCACTCATGGCTTCACCCTCGACGAGAAGGGGGAGAAGATGTCCAAGTCGGTGGGCAACAGCGTCGAGCCCCAGGCGGTCACCCGGCAGAGCGGCGCGGAAATCCTGCGGCTCTGGGCCGCCCTGGCCGACTACTCGGAGGACCAGCGCATCGGCCCGACCATTCTGCAGACCACCACCGACGCCTATCGCAAACTGCGCAACACGATCCGCTATCTGCTGGGCGCCTTGGATGGCTTCGGCCCCTCCGACCAGGCGCAGCTGAAGGACATGCCGCCCCTCGAACGCTATATCCTTCACCGATTGTGGGAACTGGACGCTCAGGTGCGCCTCGCCTACGGGACCTACCTCTTCGCCGACGTGGTCCGGCCTCTGGCGGATTTCTGCTCCAACGATCTTTCGGCCCTCTATTTCGACATTCGCCGCGACGCCCTCTATTGCGACCGCCCCGACTCGCCGCGCCGCCGCGCCTGCCGCACGGTGCTGGACCTCGTCTTCGAGCGCCTCACCGTGTGGCTCTCGCCGGTGATCGCCTTCACCATGGAGGAGGCGTGGCGGACCCGTTTTCCGGACGCCGGCGCGGGCAGCTTGCGCACCTTTCCGCCGACCCCCGAAGGCTGGCGAAATGACCGAGAGGCGGCGCGGTGGGCCGCGGTGGAACAGGTGACGCGGGTGGTCACCGGGGCGCTGGAGATCGAACGGCGAGCCGGGCGCATCGGCGCCGCCCTGGAAGCGGCCCCGCGCGTCCATATCGCCGATCCGGACCTCCTCGCCGCCTTCGATGGCCTCGATCCCGCCGAGGTGTTCCGCGCCAGCCAGGCCGAACTGGTTGCCGGCCAAGGCCCGCCGGCCGTCTTCCGTCTCGAGGGCGTGGACGGCGTCTCGGTCGAGCCGCTGAGAGCCGAAGGCGGAAAGTGCGCCCGCTCCTGGCGCATCCTTCCGGAAGTCGGAACCGATCCGCTCTATCCGGACCTGTCGCTCCGCGATGCCGACGCGGTGGCCTGGTGGGATGCAAATCACGCATGACCGGTATCACCCGCTGGGGCGCCCTGGCCTATGGCCTGGCGGTCGCCGTCGTCGCCGCCGATCAGGCCGCCAAGACCTGGATCGTCGGCGCCTGGCGCCTGGTGCCCGGCTTGCCCGTGGACGTTTGGGGCCCGCTGCGCCTGACCCTGGTTCAGAACAGCGGCGTGAGCTTTGGCCTGTTTCACGGTGACGCGGCCTGGACGCGCTGGGCGCTGGCGGGATTTTCCCTCATCGTCGCCGTCGCCCTGGCGATCTGGGCGCGGCGCGCCGAGCGGCCGGTCATCGGCCTTTCGGTTGGCCTGATCATGGGCGGCGCGGTGGGCAATCTCATCGACCGGGTGCGGTTCGGCCAGGTGGTGGACTTCGTGGACGTCACGCGCCTGCATTTTCCGTGGGTGTTCAACCTCGCCGACAGCGCCATCACCGTGGGCATCGTTCTTCTGCTGGCCGAGAACCTTCTGTCGCCGCGCAAGGCGCCGGCTTGAACGCCGTTGGCGCCAAAGGCGCGAATGGGCTATCGATGCGCCCACCAAGGGCCGGGGCGGCGAATTTTGGGAACGAATCACCGATGAGTTTCAATCGTGGCGTGGCGGCGGCCTTGCTGATCGGCGCGGCGGGACTGGCCGGGTGCCAGTCCGCCTCCAAAGCCCTGGGCATGACCAAGGTGACGCCCGACGAGTTTCGGGTGGTGACCAAGGCGCCCCTCGTCCTGCCGCCCGACTATTC
>JALYTR010000161.1 GCA_030854165.1 Pseudomonadota bacterium
CCCTTCAGCCGCGCGATCGGCGCGTTGACCTTCACCCCTTCGGTCCCCTCGGCGACCAGCAGGGCCTCGACCACCCCCTCGTCCACCGCCTCGACCTCCATGGTCGCCTTGTCGGTCTCGATCTCGGCGATGACGTCGCCGGATTTCACCGCATCGCCGGCCTTGACCAGCCATTTGGCCAGCGTGCCCTCCTCCATGGTCGGCGAGAGGGCCGGCATCAGGATGTCGGTCACGCCACGGCCTCGAGATAGACGTCGGTGTAAAGCTCGGCGGGTTCCGGTTCGGGGGTAGTGCGGGCGAATTCGGCGGCTTCGGCGACGAGGGCCTTCATCTTGGCGTCGATGGCCTTGAAGGCGTCCTCGTCGGCGAAGCCGGCGCTTTCCAGCCGGTCGCGCAGCAGTTCGATGGGATCGCGGGTCTTGCGCACCGCGTCGATCTCCTCGCGGGTGCGATACTTCCCCGGATCGCTCATGGAATGGCCGCGGTAGCGGTAGGTCTTCATCTCCAGGATGATCGGCCCTTTGCCAGCGCGGGCGTGCTTGGCCGCCTTGAGACCGGCTTCACGCACCGCCAGCACGTCCATCCCGTCCACTTCCTCGCCCAGGATGTCGAAACTCTGGCCGCGGCGATGGAAACGGCTCTGGGACGTGGCGCGCTCGGCGCTGGTGCCCATGGCGTACTGGTTGTTCTCGATCACATAGACCACCGGCAGGGACCACAGGGCGGCCATGTTGAAGCTTTCATAGACCTGGCCCTGGTTGGCGGCGCCCTCGCCGAAATAGACAAAGGCCACCGCGCCGTTGTCGCGATACTGGTTGGCGAGGGCCAGGCCGGTGCCCAGGCTCACCTGCGCGCCGACGATGCCGTGGCCGCCATAGAAGCCCAGATCGGTGGAAAACATGTGCATCGAGCCGCCCTTGCCGGCCGAGGCGCCGGCGGCCCGGCCGGTCAGTTCGGCCATCACCGACTTTGGGTCCACGCCGGCGGCCAGGATGTGGCCGTGTTCGCGATAGCCGGTGATCACCTGGTCGCCGGGGCGCTTCACCGCCTGCATGCCCACCGCGATGGCTTCCTGGCCGATGTAGAGATGGCAGAAGCCGCCGATCAGTCCCATGCCGTAGAGCTGGCCGGCCCGCTCCTCGAAGCGGCGGATCAGCAGCATCGACGAATAGAAGGCGAGCAGCTCCGCCTTGTCGGCGGCGGCGTGGCCGGCATCCTTCGTGGCCGCGGCCCGACGCGCCATGCGATCCTCCGACATGTCCCGACGCCTTGGCGGCTGAACGGTCAGCCGTGGCCGGGAGCGACGCGGATCACATAGTCCCTGGGATCGGTAAAGCCTAGCAGGTCGTGCGCCCTTTCCTCCAGCAGATCGGCCGACAGGCTCTCATCGCGCAGGAAGCGGGCCCGCGCCTCCAAATCCATGCGCTGGGCGCGAAGGCGCTTCAATTCGTCCTGCTTGTCGGCCAGCATTTCCTGACGCTGGCGCGACAGCAGCAGGCCGCGATCTCCGGTCAGGGCGTGAAAGCCGAAATAGAAGATCAGGCAGGCCAGTACGGCGGTGGGAAGATAGGTCTGAAGGCGAAAGATCATCGGCGACTTGAAGGGCTTGTGGCGGGCAAGTTTATTTGCGCCCTGGTTCGCTTAACGGGTCCCTAACGCCAGTCGCTTGACCGCGCCACGCCCCGCATAGACGGCCTGATCGCCCAACTGCTCCTCGATGCGCAGAAGCTGGTTGTACTTTGCCAGTCGATCGGAGCGGGCCAGGGAGCCGGTCTTGATCTGTCCGCAATTGGACGCCACCGCCAGGTCGGCGATGGTGGTGTCCTCGGTTTCACCGGAACGGTGGCTCATCACCGCCGTGTAGGCGGCGCGGTGGGCCAGATCGATGGCGTCGAGGGTCTCCGACAGCGTGCCGATCTGGTTGACCTTGATCAGGATCGAATTGGCCAGCCCCTTCTCGATCCCCATCCTCAGGCGGTTTGGATTGGTGACAAAGAGGTCGTCGCCCACCAGTTGAATCTTGCCGCCCAATTCGCGGGTGATGAGCGCCCAGCCGTCCAGGTCGTCCTCGGCGCAACCGTCCTCGATGGAAACGATGGGAAAGCGCGCGACGAGGTCGGCATAGTAGGCGACCAGGCCAGCTTGGTCCAAGGTTTTACCTTCACCTTCAAGGTGATAGCGGCCATTCTTGAAAAATTCCGTGGCGGCGGGATCCAGGGCCAGGTTGAAATCCTCTCCGGCCCGGTAGCCGGCTCCCTCCCCGGCCTTGACGATGAAGGCGAGGGCCGCTTCGGCGCTGGCCAGGTTGGGCGCGAAACCGCCTTCGTCGCCGACATTGGTGTTGTGGCCGGCGTCCTTGAGCGCCTTCTTCAGGGCGTGGAAGATCTCCGCGCCCATCCGCACGGCGTCGGAAAAACGCTCCGCCCCAGTCGGCAGAATCATGAATTCCTGAATGTCGATGGGATTGTCGGCGTGAACCCCGCCGTTGATGATGTTCATCATCGGCACGGGCAGGACGCGCGCCTGGACCCCGCCCACATATCTATAGAGCGGCAGGCCGGCCGACTGGGCCGCCGCCTTGGCGGTCGCGAGACTTACGCCCAGGATCGCGTTGGCGCCCAGCCGGCTCTTGTTGACCGTGCCGTCCAGTTCGATCAGCAGAGTGTCCAGCCGCCGCTGGTCCTCGGCTTCCGCGCCGCACAGGGCGTCGAAGATGTCGCCGTTGACCGCCCCCACCGCGCCCAGCACGCCCTTGCCGCCGTATCGGGCCTCGTCGCCGTCCCGCCGCTCGGCCGCTTCGTGTGCGCCCGTGGACGCTCCCGACGGCACGGCGGCCCGCCCGAAGGCGCCATCCTCCAGGGTCACGTCCACCTCGACGGTGGGATTGCCCCTGCTGTCGAGAATCTCTCGTCCGGTGATATCGACGATTTCAGTCATGCCGCGGCGTCCCCTGGATCGATCCGGTCAAACGCCGCGCCACGGGAGGTCTAATCTTCCTTCGCCGCCAGAACCTGCCGGCCCTTGTACATGCCGGTCTTCAGATCGACGTGGTGCGGGCGGCGAAGCTCGCCGCTGTCCTTGTCCTCGATGAAGCTGTTGGCGCCCAAGGCGTGGTGGGAGCGGCGCATGTTGCGCCGCGAGGGAGAGACTTTGCGTTTGGGGACGGCCATGGCGGTGTCTTCGGGCTCAAAATGAAGCGGCGGCCAAGGCTTGAGGCCGCCGACGTGAGCGGCGGTCTATGCCGCAAAAGCCCCGTCGCTTCAAGGCCGCGTCAGGCGGCGCGGCGCCACGCGCGTCCAGGCGATCCTGAGAAGGGTTTCGATCAGGGGCTGGTCGATCGTCGAAGTATCCACATAGGTCGCGCCCTTGCGTCCCCAATAGCCGGGCACGGACTCGATGGCGTCCGGATGGGACAGGACGAAATTGTGCTGATCCTCCGGATCGAGCTTGACCATGATCCGGGGCCGATCCTCACGCAGGCTGGCGAAGATCTTGCCGCCGACCCGGAAAGGAGGAAAGCCGTGATGATCCGCTTCCACCGATTCCGGCAGGGCCAGGGCGATGACGCGGATGTCGGCGGGGGTTATCATGGCCGGAAGAGGAACACAGTGAGCGACACCGACGCGGAAGACAAGCTGGCGGGTTTCCTCGCCAAATTCACCCCGGAAATCAGCGCCCTGGCCACCTCGGCCGTCGCCACGATGCGGGCGCGTCTGCCCGGCGCGACGGTGATGGTCTATGACAACTACAACGCCCTGGCGGTGGGCTTCGGCCCCAACGAGCGCGCTTCGCAAGCCGTCCTCTCGATCGCCGTCTTCCACCGCGGCGTCGCCCTGTGCCTGATACGCGGCGTCGGGCTTCCCGATCCGCACAAGATCCTGAAGGGCGGCGGCAATCAGGTGCGCAACGTCACCCTGGACACGGCCGAGCGCCTCGACGATCCGCGGGTCGTGGATATCATCGACGCCGCCTTGCGCGCCTCGTCCACGCCCATCCCCTCTGCCGGCGGGCGCCTGATCGTCAAGTCCATCTCCGTCAAACAACGTCCGCGAAGGCCGCCCCTCATACCAGCCGGCTCTGCTCCACGGCGGCGGCGATGAAGCTGGCGTAGAGGGGGTGGGGGGCGAAGGGGCGGCTCTTGAGTTCTGGGTGGTATTGGACGCCGATGAACCACGGGTGGTCGTCGCGCTCGACGACTTCGGGGAGCAGGCCGTCGGGAGAGACGCCGGTCATCTTGAGGCCGGCCGCCTCGAAGGCCTCGCGATAACCGATGTTGACCTCATAGCGGTGCCGGTGCCGCTCGCTGATCGAGGCGGCGCCCTGGTAGATTTCGGCGATCCTGGAACCCGGGGTCAGCACCGCCTCATAGGCCCCCAGCCGCATGGTGCCGCCCAGATCGTCGCCCTCGCCGCGCGTCTCGCGACGGTTTTCGTGCGTCCACTCGGTCATCAGGCCGACCACCGGCTCGCTGGTGGGGCGAAACTCGCTTGACGAGGCGCCCGCGACGCCGGCCACATTGCGCACCGCTTCGATCACCGCCATCTGCATGCCGAAGCAGACCCCGAAATAGGGTACGGCGCGTTCGCGGGCGAACTGGGCGGCGCGGATCTTGCCCTCCGAGCCGCGCTCGCCGAAGCCGCCGGGCACCAGTATGCCGTGGACCCCTTCGAGGCGGGTGGCCGCCGCGCCGTCCTCGCCCTCGAACGCCTCGCTCTCCACCCAGTCGAAAACCACCCGCACCCGATTTGCCATTCCGCCGTGAACAAGACCCTCGATCAAAGACTTATAGGCGTCTTTTAACACCGTGTACTTGCCGACGATGGCAATGGTCACCTCACCGTCCGGGTGAATGAGGCGCTCGGAAATCTCTTGCCAGCGCGCAAGGTCCGGGGCCGGCGCGTCGCGGATGCCAAATACGTCCAACACCTCGGCGTCCAGGCCCTGGCGGTGATATTCCAGGGGCACGGCGTAGATGTGCGGCGCGTCCATGGCCTGGATCACCGCCGAGGGACGCACGTTGCAGAACAGGCCGATCTTGCGCTTCTCCTCGGGCGGGATGGGTTGTTCGCAGCGGCAGAGCAGAACGTCGGGCTGGATTCCGATGGAGCGTAGCTCCTTGACCGAATGCTGGGTGGGTTTGGTCTTCATCTCGCCGGCCGTCTTGATGAACGGCAGGAGGGTCAGGTGGACGAAACAGGCGTCGCCGCGCGGCAGTTCCTGGCCCAATTGCCGGATGGCCTCAAAGAACGGCAGGCCTTCGATGTCGCCCACCGTGCCGCCGATCTCCACCAGCACGAAGTCGACCTCCTCCCCCGGATCGGCCAGGACGAAGCGCTTGATCTCGTCGGTGACGTGGGGGATCACCTGAACCGTGGCGCCCAGATAGTCGCCGCGCCGCTCCTTCTCCAGGATGGTCTTGTAGATCTGGCCGGTGGTGATGTTGTCGGCGCGCGTGGCCGAGACGCCGGTGAAGCGCTCGTAGTGGCCCAGGTCCAGATCGGTCTCGGCGCCGTCGTCGGTGACGAACACCTCGCCGTGCTGATAGGGGCTCATCGTGCCGGGATCGACGTTGAGATAGGGGTCGAGCTTGCGCAGGCGGACCCCATAGCCGCGCGCCTGCAACAGCGCGCCAAGCGCCGCGGAAGCGAGACCTTTTCCCAACGAGGAGACCACGCCGCCGGTGATGAAGATGTACCGGGCCATGGAAGTTCAGCCTATCACCGATTCGCGCAGGCGTGAGCGCTTTTGTGGGGCGCCGTAGCGCGGGCTTCTGGCCCGCCCTTACGATTTCCGCCGCTATGAGAGTAGAATGCCCGCGTTACGACGCAGGGCCGGCCGGCTTGGCGGGGGGCGTGACGGGAGGCACGGCCAGGGGCGGCGGCGCGGCGACCAGCGGCGGCAAGGCGAGGGAC
>JALYTR010000003.1 GCA_030854165.1 Pseudomonadota bacterium
TCGATGGTCCATTCGCGCATGGGATTTCCTTTGGCGAGACGGATTTCAGAGGCCCTCCGCCCGTAGCTCGGGCCATCGGGCTCGAGCGTTGGCAACGGTGCGGCCAAGGCCCGCGGAGGGGCGAAGGGGGTTGGGCCGGATGCGCAGGGCGAAGAGGTCGCCCAGACCGAACGGGGCGACGATGGTGATCTGGTCGTCGGCCTCCAGGCGGGCCCCCACGGCGAAGGCGGGAGAGGTGAAGCGGGTGAGGGCCTCGGCGCTGCTCGTCAGCGGCGCATAGGCTTCCCCGAAGTGGCCTTCGAACCACAGGTGGACGCGGGCCTGGTTGCGGACCTCGACCATGGCCCGCAGGGGCGGATCAAAGGCGCCGGCGGCGCGGCGGATGACGGCGTCCTCGGCTTCGTAGGAGAGGTCGTCGGCGTCGAAATAGGCCAGATCGTAGTCGTTGACGCCGTAGTCCGGCGGCCGGCCGGTGAGGTGGTTCCACACCGGCTGATAGACGGCGCCGGAGAACACCACCCAGTCGGGCAGGTCCAGATCACGGGCGACGGTGAGGACGCGCATCAGGCCGGGCGCCTCGCGAAGGATGCCGCGCATGCGATCTTCGAGCCGGCTCACCGGTCCCTCATCAGCCAGGCGTGGTCGAGGGGACCTGAGCCGGCGCCAAAACCTGGAGCGCGGCGGATCGCCTCGGCAGTGTAGGCCCAGGCCCGGGCGACGGCCGTCTCCAGAGCCAAGCCCTGGGCGAGACCGGCCGCGCAGGCGCTGGCCAGGGTGCAGCCGGTGCCGTGGGTATGCCGGCCGGCGATGCGGGGAGCCTCGAAGGTCGTTTCTCCAGAGGCGCTCATGAGCAGGTCGATAACCGATTCGCCAACGATGTGGCCGCCCTTCATCAGGACGGCGCGGGCGCCCAGCCCAAGCAGCGCGTCACCCGCCCGGCGCAGATCGTCGGTGGTTTCGGCCGGCAGGCCGGTCAGGGCGGCGGCTTCCGGGGCGTTGGGGGTCAGCAGGGCGGCGCGGGCGACCAGCAGGCCGCGCAGGGCGTCGATCGCCGTGTCGGCGAGCAGGCGCCGGCCCCCCTTGGCGAGCATCACCGGATCGATCACGGCGGGAATATCGGCCACGGTGTCGAGCAGGCGTGCGACGGTCTCGACCCCCTCGACGCTTCCCAGCATGCCGATCTTGATGGCGTCTGCGCCGATATCGTCCAGCACCGCGCGCGCCTGCGCCTCCACGAGGGCGGCGGGGAGCGGAAAGATGTCGTGAACGCCCAGGGTGTTCTGGACGGTGATCGCGGTGATCGCCGTGGCCGCGTAGCCGCCCAAAGCGGTGACGGTCTTGATGTCGGCCTGGACCCCCGCGCCCCCGCAGCTGTCGGAGCCGGCGACGATCAGGACGCGGCCCAGGTACTCAACCATCGATCGCCGCCTGAACGGCCAGGGCCTGGACCGTCTCGCGCACGTCGTGCACCCGCAGCATGGCCACTCCCGCCCGCGCGCCCGCCAGGGCGACGGCAATCGAAGCGCCAAGACGGTCGTCCGCCCTGGTGGCGGCCGGATCGACGGCGCGGATGAAGCCCTTGCGGCTGGCCCCCAGCACAACGCGATAGCCGAGGGCGACGATGCGATCGAGGGCGGCCAGAAGGGCGAGGTTGTGGGCGGCGGTCTTGCCAAAGCCGATTCCGGGATCGAGCCAGATCCGGTCTCGTCCCACCCCCGCCGACTCGGCCGCCTGGGCGCGGGCGGCGAGGAAGGCGGCGACCTCGGCGACCACATCGCCGTAGCGCGGATCGGTCTGCATGGTGGCCGGCTCGCCCTGCATGTGCATGAGCACAACCTCGCAGCGAAGGTCGGCGGCGGCGGCCAGGCTGCCCAGTGAAAAGCGCAGGGCGGTGACGTCGTTCCACAGGCTCGCGCCCGCCGCGACGGCGGCGCGGGCGACGGCGGGCTTCATGGTGTCGATGGAAAGCGGGATGGAATGCTCGGCGCGGATCGCCTCGATGACCGGGATGACCCGGGTCAGTTCCTCGGCCTCCGCGATGAGCGCCGCGCCGGGGCGGGTGGATTCGCCGCCGATGTCGAGAATGTCCGCCCCCTCGGCGATCAGTCGGCGGGCGTGGGCGAGCGCGGCGGCGATCGTGTCGAGCCTTCCACCGTCGGAGAAGCTGTCGGGGGTGAGGTTGAGGATGCCCATGACGAGGGGGGTGCGATTTCCCTCTCTTCCCCCCTTGGGGGAAGTACGGCCGAAGGCCGGGATGGGGGCTCTCGCCACCCGCGCCGGCGCCAAGCTGAAGCCCCCTCCACCGCTTCGCGGTCCCCCTCCCCCAAGGGGGGAGGAGAGAAGAAGAGTCAACGCCTCGGCGAAGGCGGCGATGTCATCGGCGGTGGTGGTTTCAGTGGCGGCGACGAGGAGGATGTCGTCAAGGCCGGCGGCGGGATCGAGGCGGGAGACGGGGACGCCGGCCAGGATATCGCGACGGGCCAGGGCCTCGACCAGAGGCGCGGCGCCGCGCGGCAGGCGGACGGCGAATTCGTTGAAGAAGCGACGGGTTAGAATTTCGACGCCCGAGACGGCGGCCAGGGCGGCGCGCAGCTCGCGGGCCCTGGCGTGGTTGATGGCGGCCAGTTCGGCCAGTCCCGCGCCGCCGAGCAGCGACATGTGGATGGAGAAGGCCAGGGCGCACAGGCCCGAATTGGTGCAGATGTTGCTGGTCGCCTTGTCGCGGCGGATGTGCTGCTCGCGGGTCGATAGGGTGAGGACGAAGCCGCGCCGGCCTTCGGCGTCCACCGTCTCGCCACAGAGACGCCCGGGCATCTGGCGGGTGAGGGCTTCGCGGCAGGCCATCAGGCCCACGTAGGGGCCGCCGAAGGAGAGGGCGTTGCCGATCGAGGCGCCCTCGGCCACGGCGATATCGGCCCCCATTTCGCCGGGGGATTTAAGCAGACCGAACGACACCGCCTCGGTGACGACGACGATCAAGAGGGCGCCGGCGGCGTGGGCCGCCTCGGCGATGGCCGTCACGTCGGTCACCTGGCCGAACACATTGGGCGTCTGGACCACCACGCAGGCGGCGTCGGCGTCGAGGGCGTCGATAACGGCGGCCTCGGCGTCGATGGCGGCGGGCAGGCGGTAAGTGTGAACACCGGCCGAATGGGCCAGGGTGTGGGCCGCCTCCGCATAGTGCGGATGCAGCCCCCCGGAAAGGACCGCCTTGTTCCGGCGGGTGACGCGGGCGGCCATCATCACCGCTTCGGCGCAGGCGGTCGAGCCGTCGTACATCGAGGCGTTGGCCACCGGCAGGCCGGTCAGCGCCGCGACCTGGGTCTGGAATTCGAACAGCACCTGCAAGGTGCCCTGGGCGATTTCCGGCTGATAGGGGGTGTAGCTGGTCAGGAACTCCGAGCGCTGGATCAGGTGATCGACGCTGGCCGGCACATGATGGCGATAGGCTCCCGCGCCGCAGAAGAACGGCCCCGCGCCGGCCGGCCGGTTCTGCGCCGCCATCGCCCCGAGCGCCCGCTCCACCGCCAGCTCGCCGGCGTGGAGCGGAAGGTCGATGAGGCCCGGCAGGCGGGCGGCGGGCGGCACATCGACGAACAGATCGTCAATGGTCTTCGCGCCGATGACCGCCAGCATGCCGGAGCGGTCGGCGTCGGTGAGGGGGAGATAGCGCATCACCCCCTCAAAGCGTCGCCAGGAACGCCTCGTAGGCGGCGCGGTCCATGAGGGCGTCGACCTCGCCGGCGTCGGCCACCTTGATCTTGACGAACCAGCCGGCCGCCTCGGGCTCGTCATTCACCGTCTGAGGGTTTTCAGTAAGGGCGGCGTTGGCGGCCGTCACCTCGCCCGAGATGGGGGCGAAGACATCCGAGGCGGCCTTGACGCTTTCGACCACCGCCAGGGCCTCGCCGGCTTTCACCGCCTTTCCCGCCTCGGGCAGCTCCACGAACACCACGTCGCCCAACTGATCGGCGGCGTAGGCGGTGACGCCCACCGTCGCGGTGTCGCCCTCGAGTTCGACCCACTCGTGGTCCTTGGAAAAACGCATTCAGGAATCCTCTTAAGCTGCCGGTTCAGGCGGCGCGGCGATAGCGGTGCGGGACGAAGGGAAGGGCGGTGACCTCCGCACCCTGCAAGCGGTCGCGGACGATCACCTGAAGACGGGTTCCCGGCGCGGCGAGGGCCGGCGGCACATAGCCCATGGCGATGGGCGCGCCAAGCGAGGGTGAAAAGCCGCCGCTGGTGACCGCGCCGACCACGACGCCGGCGGCGTCGGCGATCTGGGCCCCCTCGCGGGCCGGCGCGCCGTCGACGCGCAGGCCGACGCGAATTCGGGTGAGCTCTCCGGCCAGTTCGCGGGCGAGACGGTCGGCGCCGCGCAGATCGCCGGCCTTGCGCCGCCGCTTGGAGACGGCGAAGGCGAGGGCCGCCTCGATGGGTGAGGTCGTCTCGTCGATATCATGGCCGTAGAGGGGCAGGCCGGCCTCCAGGCGCAGGGAATCTCGCGCCCCCAGGCCGATCGGCGCCACCCGCGCATCGGCAAGGAGCCGGTCCCACAACCGGTGGGCGACCATGGCCGGAGCGAGGATCTCGAAACCGTCCTCGCCGGTGTAGCCGCCGCGCGAGACGATCAGGGTGTGGTCTTCGAAGATCATCCGGTTGAAGGTCATGAAGGAAAGATCGGCGCAGGGCGGCAGGATGGGGGCAAGCACGTCCGCGGCGGCGGGGCCCTGCAGGGCGATGAGCGCGCGGTCGTCGGCCCGGGTCAGGCGGGCGCGGTCGCCGGCGGCGGCGGCGATGGCGGCGAAGTCGGCCTCCTTGGTCCCGGCGTTGACCACGATATAGAGCAAGCCCTGGCGCCCAGGACTCGCCGGCCGGCCGATCATCAGATCGTCGAGAATGCCGCCCTCGCGGCTGAGCAGCAGGGTGTAGCGAAGCTGACCGGGTTTGAGGCCGGCGATATCGCCGCTGACCAGGGGTTCGATCACGGCGGCGACGGCGGCGTGATTGGCTTCGCCATCGCCGGTGCGGGCGATGACATCCAGGAAGGCCGGCCCCATGTGGGAGACATCGAACAGGCCGGCCTTCTGGCGCGTCCACAGATGCTCCTTGAGGACGCCCAGGGGGTATTGCACCGGCATGTCGTAGCCGGCGAAAGCGACCAGCCGGCCGCCGAGGGCGCGGTGCGCGCCCGTCAGTGGGGTGGTTTTCAAGGCTTCGTCGGACACTTTTTTAGAGACACTCCACGGCAGGCCGCGCGCCAGCGGACACTCCGCCGTTTCCCGCGCGCCCCCGCTGTCTCTTGGGCCTGAGAGATTTCGGGCGCCCTCTAGGGATGGGCGGCCCCTGCTCCTTCGGCGAGCCGCCACGCGCCTTCACGCGCCGCGCCTCTTTCCAGCGTTCATCGACCCGCGCGGTCCTTGTTGCCTGAGCGTTTCCGGGGCGGTTGCGCCTTCGGCGCCGGCCCGTTTTGACGGGGCGCGGCCTCTCCCGCGAGGGTGCGGCGAAGGTGGGGGAGACGGACGGGGGAGTCAAGCGGCGGTTGGAAGGCGGCCGCCGGAGGCCCCCCGCTCACATCCGCTCCGGCGCCTCGATCCCCAGCAGGTCCAGCGCCAGCTCGAGCTGTTTCAAGACCAGGGCCGCCAGGGCCAGGCGGGAAGCGCGCGTGGCGGGGGTGTCGGCGGTGAGGACGGGGCAGGCGGCGTAGAACTTGGAAAAGGCGTGGGCCACGCGCCAGGCGTGGTCGGCGATGAGGTTCGGCGCGCGGCGCTCATAGGCGTCGGCCAAGGTGGCGTCGAAGGCGTCCAGCAGGAGGGCCAGGTCGCGCTCGGCCGGCGCGGCGATGGCGATCTCGCCAACCGCCAAGCCTTCAGCGGCCGCCTTGCGCAACAGGGATTTTATCCGCACGGCCTGATAGAGCAAATAGGGGCCGGTCTTGCCCTCGAAACTGGAAAACCTGTCGAGATCGAAGACGTAGGAGGTTCCGCGGAAATTGACCAGGTCAGCGAACTTCAGCGCGGCCACGGCGACCTTGAGGGCGGTGGCCTCGAAGTCTTCGAAAGAAAGTTCCGCCCCGAGCCCCGCTCCCCTGAGGCGCGCCCGCGCCTTGTCCCCCGCCATGTCGATCAGGTCGCGCAGCTTGAGCACCCCACCCTCGCGGGTCTTGAAGGGCTTGCCGTCCGGGCCGTTCATGGTGCCGAAGCCGACGTGTTCCAGTTCGCCTTCCCGTGCGTAGCCGGCCAGAGTGGCGGCGCGAAACACCACCTCGAAATGATCGCCCTGCCGCTGATCGACCACATAGAGCACGAGATCAGGATCAAAGAAGCGGCGGCGATCGACAACGGTGGCCAGATCGGTGGTCCCGTACATGGCCGAGCCTTCCGAGGAGACCACCAGCAGGGGCGTAACCTCGCGGCGGTCGCCCTCGCGCGCCACGCGGACGATCCGCGCGCCCTGGTCATCGACAAGCAGGCCCTTCACCTGAAGCTCGACAATCATCGGCGCGATGAGCGGATCGACATCGCTCTCGCCGCGCCACAGGTCGAAGTCGATGCCCAGGGCGTGGAAATCGCGCTCCAGGGCGGCGCGGGTGACCTCGGCGAAGTGGCGCCAGATCAGGCGGTGGCCGAAGCGGCCGGCCTGGAGCTCGGCGGTGGCCCGCCGGGCGCGGTCGCGGTAGGCGACATCGCTCTTGGCCCTGGCCGCGGCGACGGGGTAGAGGCGGTCAAGATCGGCGAGATCGATGCGGGCGGACAGGTCGGCGTCGATGGCCCGCCGGTGGTCCGGCGAGAAATCCGCCGGCTCGCTGGCCAGGCGTTCGAGCAGGGCGGCGATGGCCGGGTCGGCGTCGGCGCAGGCAACGATCAAGAGGCCCATCTGGAAGCCCCAGTCGCCGAAATGGGCGTCGCCCTGGACCTCGTCGCCGCGAAAACGATAGAGTCGCTTGATCGCCTCGCCGATGACTCCGGCGCGCAGATGGCCGACGTGCATGGCCTTGGCCACATTGGGCCCGCCGTAGTCGACAAGGACGCGGCGGGGTGTGGTCACCCGCCCGGCCCCGGCCCGATCGTCGGCGGCCATGGCGCGCGCCCGGGCCGACAGGGCCGCATCGCTCACCCGCAGGTTCACAAAGCCGGGTCCGGCGATCTCCGCCGAGGCGACGGACGGCGCCGCTCTCAGGGACTCGGCCACGGCGGTGGCGATCTGGCGCGGGTTTCGTCCAAATGCCTTGGCCGCCGCGAGAGCGCCGTTGCACTGGAAATCGGCCAGGTCGGGGCGATCGGACGCCGTCACCGCGCCGAATTCGCGCGGCAAGCCCAGGGCGGCAAAGGCGGCGCCGGCCGCTTCGCCCAGCGCCCCTCGAAGATCGGTCATGGTCTGGCGGCGGCGGCCCGCGCGGGAATCTGGCCGGCGTTGGGGCGGAACCGCTTGCCCTGCCGGTTGAAGTCGGCCATGGCCGGCGTCACCTCGAAGCCCACCAGCACCTCGAAATTGGACCCGCTCACCTTGGAATTGGCGCGCGGAATGGTGATGTCCCCCAGCGGCTGGGTGAGCGTCACCCGGTCCTGGCCGGCCGGAAAGGTCACCGGCAGGGCGAAGAATTCCTTGTTCAACACCGCGTTGTTGCGGTCGGTCACCGCGACCCAGTACTGATAGGTCTTGCGGGCGCCCTGCGCCTCGGGCCCGCGGCCAAGTTCGAATAGCACCTGCATTCGAAGCCGGATCGGTTCGGCGCCCTTGTAGGCGCAGGCCGAAGCGATGTTCTCGATCTCGCCGGTGAAGCCGACCGCCGACGAGGCCTCGTCGCCGCCCTTGAACTCCACGTAGCGGGCGGCGTCGTAGAGCACCTTGACGTACGGGCAGGGACCGGCGTTGCGAAGCTGCGGCAGGGGCGCGTTCAGGTTGCCGAACGCCTCTTCGCGCTTCTTCTTCTTGGCCTCGTCCTGCTGGTCCTGATCGCCGGCCCCGGTGGGTCCGCCGTACTGAGCGAAGCTCGGCACGGCCGGCAGGAGGGTGAGGGCGGTGCACAGGGCGAACAGGATCGGGCGGATGGGGCGCATGGAAGGTCCAGACAAATGGGCGCGGCGGGGCGGCCGACCGTCAACGGCCGAGGTGATAACGGCATATCCGCGAGGCCGCAACGAAGGGTCGGCCGAGCGCGCGCCTTGACGCCGCGTCCTGGCTCGCCGATCAGGCCCCATGGCGGTCTATACCGATGTTTCCAAGGCCGAGCTCGAAGGCTTCCTGGCCGATTTCGACCTGGACGCGGCCCTCGCCTTCAAGGGCGTGGCCGAGGGGGTGGAGAATTCCAACTTCATGCTGGAGACGCAAGGCGGGTGTTTCATCCTGACCCTCTATGAGAAGCGGACGAGGGCGGCGGATCTGCCGTTCTTCCTGGGCCTGATGGGTCATCTGGCGGCGCGGGGATACCCCTGCCCCACCCCGATCGCCGATCGGGCCGGCGTGTTTCTGAAATCCCTGCGCGGCAAGCCGGCGGCGCTCACCACCTTTTTGCCGGGCCGGCCGGCGGCCGCGCCCACCATCGCCCACTGCCTGGCGGCGGGCGAGGGGCTGGCCTGGCTGCACCTCGCCGCCCAGGACTTCGCGGAAAGGCGGGCGAACGATCTGGGTCACGCGGCGTGGGCGGCGATGTTCGCGCCCCTCAGTCAGGCGGCCGAGGCGCTGGAGCCGGGCCTGGCGCGGTCGATCGAGGCGGACGTCGCCCTGCTCGCCGACGCGTGGCCGGCGGACCTGCCGCGCGGCATCGTTCACGCCGACTATTTTCCCGACAATGTGTTCTTCGAAGGCGGCCGATTCGTCGGCGCGATCGACTTCTATTTCGCCGCCTATGACGCCCTGGCCTATGATATCGGCGTGGCGCTCAACGCCTGGTGTTTCGAGCCGGATGGCGCCTTTGACGCCATCAAGGCGCGGGCCCTGGTGGACGGCTACCAGCGCCGGCGCACCCTCACGAAAAAGGAAAAGGCCGCCCTGCCCCTCATGGCCCGCGGCGGCGCCATGCGCTTCTTTCTGACCCGGTTGGCCGATTGGGGGGCGACCCCGGCCGGGGCCCTGGTGGCGCCCAAGAATCCGCTGGAATACGCGCGCCGGCTCGCCGCGCATCGCGCCGGCATCGACATCCTGGGCGGCGTCGCATGACCCCGGGCGTGGTGATCTTCACCGACGGCGCGTGCCGCGGCAATCCTGGACCCGGCGGCTGGGGCGCGCTGCTGATCTTCGGGGATCGCGAACGAGAGGTCTGGGGCGGCGAGGCGGCGACCACCAACAACCGCATGGAGCTCACCGCCGCCATTGAGGCCCTGGGCGCGCTGAAGAGGCCCTGCCAAGTCGAACTTCACACCGACAGCCAATATGTCAGGAACGGCATCACCCAGTGGCTCTCGATATGGAAGGCGCGCGGCTGGCGCACGATGACCAAGGGAGCGGTGAAGAACGAGGACCTGTGGCGGCGCCTGGACGAGGCGCGCCTGCGCCACGAGGTGGACTGGCGCTGGGTCAAGGGCCACGCCGGCCACACCCTCAACGAACGCGCCGACGCCCTGGCGCGGCGTGGGCTGGAGGAGATCGAGGCGGCGGCTATAGCCGGTCGGCCGGCGCCGCCGCCGCCAGGCGGGGGGTGACGAGGCGGCCGAGGCGCGGGGCGAGCCAGCGCTCGAAGTCGTCGACGAATTCATAGACCACCGGCACCAGGACCAGGGAGAGGATGGTCGAAGTGATCAGCCCGCCGATAACCGCCACCGCCATGGGCTGGCGGAACTCCGATCCTTTGCCGAGGGTCAGGGCGGTGGGGAGCATGCCGGCCATCATGGCGAGGCTGGTCATGACGATGGGCCTTGCCCGCTCGCGGCAGGCTTCGATGAGGGCGTCGCGCTGCGAGACACCGTCGCGCTCGCGCTCGATGGCGTATTCCACCAGCAGGATGGAATTCTTGGCCGCCAGGCCCATGAGCATCAGGAACCCGATCAGGGAGGGGATGGAGAGCGGCAGGCCGGTGACCAGCAAGGCCAGAAACGCCCCCCCGATCGCCGTCGGCAGGGCCGATAGGATGACGAAGGGTTTGAAGAAGCTGCGGAACAGCAGCACCATCACCGAATAGACCAGGCCGATCGCCGAGACGATGGCGATGATGAAGCCGCCGAACAGTTCGGCCGATTGCCGCTCGGATCCCTGGGAGGCTTTTTCCACCCCCGCCGGCAGATGGCGCATGATCGGCAGGTTATCGACCTTGGTCTGCGCATCGCCGGCCTGGGTGTCGCCGGTGGTGTCGGCGACGGTGGTGATCTGGCGCTTGCGATCGAAGCGGTCGATCTCCGCCGGACCGGCCTGGAAATAGACGTCCGCCACGCTGTCGAGCGTGGTCACCCCGCCAGCCGCGGTGGGCAGGCGCAGGTTCTTGATCACCGACAGGTCGGTGCGGTCGCGCTCGGGCAGCCGCACCCGGATCGGGATCCGGCGCTCGCCCTGATCGAGCTTGGAGACATTGGCGTCGATGTCGCCGACCGTGGCGATCCGGGCGGCGGCGGCGATGATGGCCACCGGAACCCCCAGCCGGGCCGCCTCGTCGGGTTTTGGGCGCACCACCAGTTCGGCCCCGCTCGGCGGTTTGGTGGGCCGAGGATCGGCCAGGCCCGGAACGCCGCGCATCTGGCGTTGCAGCGCCAGCGCCGTGGCCTCCAGCCCTTCCCCGGTCTCGCTGACCAGGGTGATGTCGATCTCGGCGGCCCCGAACCCGGACGTGTCGAAGGTCACCCGCGCGTCGGGAATCTGGCGCAGAAGCGGGCGCAGGCGATCGCGAATCTTCGGCACCTTGGTCAGACGATCGGGCTTGAGCACCGCGACCACCGCCCCCTGGTTGACCCCGCTGCTGCCCGCGAAAGTGTTGCTGCTGGCGCTGCCGACCTGGGCGAACACCGCGGCCGTTTCCGGCTGGCGGGCGATGAGGGCGTCCAGCCGATCGATGGTGGCGCGCATCTCGGCCAAGGTCGCGCCCGGCGGCCCCTCGACGTTGACGTAGTAGTAGTTGGGATTTACCTCCGGCTGGACGGCCTTTTTCAGCGGCACGATCAGGGCCACCGAAGCGATGAAGATCACCAGGCCGATCAGGGCGGCCATGATCCGATGATCCAGCGCCCAGCCAAGCGAACGGGTATAGAAACGCGGCAACGGCGGCCGCTCCCGGCCCGGCTGGGGCTTGAGGAAATAGGCCGCCATCAGGGGCGTCAGCAAGCGCGCCACCACCAGCGAGAACAGCACGGCCACCGAGACGGTGATCCCGAACTCGCGGAAGAACTGCCCGGTGATTCCCGGCATGAAGGCGGTGGGAAGGAAGACCGCGACGATGGCGCAGGTGGTCGCCACCACCGCCAGGCCGATCTGGTCGGCCCCCTCGATGGCCGCCTCGAAGGGCCTCATGCCGGTATAAACCCGCTTTTCGATGTTCTCGATCTCGACGATGGCGTCATCGACCAGGATGCCGATCACCAGGGTGAGCCCGAGCAGCGTCACGACGTTGAGGCTGAAGCCGACAAAGCTCATGAACGCGAACGTCGGGATGAGCGAGGCGGGCATGGCGATCGCGGTCACCGCCGTCGCCCGCCAACTGCGCAGGAACAGCCAGACGACCAGGGCGGCCAGGGCCATTCCCTCCAGCAAGGTATGCAGGGTCGCCGAAAAACTCGCCCGGGTCTGATCGACGCGGGAGACGATCTTGTGAACCGTGACGCCGGGATATTGTTTCTCGAGCCCCTTGATGGCGCGATCGACGCCATCCTCGACCTCGACCTCACTGGCGTTCTTGATCTTGCTGAGCTCGAAGCCCACCACCTGCCGCCCGTTCAAGAGGGCGAAGCCGCGCGGCTCGGCGGCGCCGTCGCCCACGTCGGCGACATCGGACAGCCTCACGAACCCGCCGCCGATGGTCGGGATGGAGAGGTTGCGAATCTGGTCCACCGTCATCGCCGCGCCCAGAACCCGCAGAGTCTCTTCGCGCCCGCCGACGGTCACGCGACCTCCCGGCGCATCGACGTTGGCCTGGGCCAGGGCGTCGTTCACCTCCGCTGCGGTGAGCCCGTGAGCGGCCAGGCGATCTGGATCGACCAGGATGTTGATCTCCCGGTCGGCGCCGCCCAGGCGATCGATCCGCGACACCCCTGGCTGCGCCTGGAGCGTTCTGGCCACCGTGTTGTCGATGAACCACGACAGTTCCGTCGTCGACATGGCCGGCGCGGTGACCGCATAGGTGACGATCGGCTGATCGTCGATTTCCACCCGTTGGACGATCGGCGGGTCGATATCGCGCGGCAGGTCATTGCGCGTTTGATCGACCCTGGAGCGGACGTCGTCGGTGGCCTTCTGCAGATCCTGGCCAAGATGGAACTGGATGAAGGTTTCCGAGGAGCCCTGCACGATCGTCGATTGGATCGCCTCGACGTTGGAGAGCCCCGCCAGGGCGTTCTCGATCGGCCGGGCGACCTGGCTTTCCATTTCGGCCGGCGCCGCGCCGCTGCGGGTCACCGTCACGGTGACGGCGGGAAACTCGATGTTGGGGAAATTCTTGATCGGCAGGTTGGCGTAGGCAAAGAAGCCGGCCATGATCGCGGCGATGAACAAGACCACGATCGGAATGGGGTTGCGGATCGCCCATTCGGAGACCCGAAAACGCCGCTCGCCGTTCATGGGCCCGGCGCCGGGCGCACATAGTCGCCGGGGGTCAGCATGGCGGCCGCCTTCTCGACCACCCGCGAACCATCCGGCGGCCCGGTGACGAGTTCGACCCAGCCACCGCCCCGCTGACCGGTGGTGACCGGAACGCGGGCCACGCGATCGTCGCCGCCCACCACCATGACCGAAGCGCCGTTGGCGTCATAGCGCACGGCGGTTTCCGGCACGGCCAAGGCCGAGCGGGTGGCGCCCAAGAAACTCGCCTTGGCGAAACCGCCGGCTCGGATGTCCGGGCGCACCGGCAGGGCGATGCGAACAATGCCGAGCTTGGTCGCCGTATCGATGGCCGGGTTGACCAAGCGCACGACGCCCGCGACCACGGTTCCGTCCGCCAGGGTCACCTTCGCCGCCGAGCCGGGCCGCAGCTTGCCCAGGGCGTCCTCGCCGACGTCGGCGGCCAGTTCGACCTTGTCATCCTGGGCGATGCGGTACCACGGCGTCGTTCCGGCGCCGGCCAGGTCGCCGAGGCGGACATTTCGCTCGATCACCAGGCCGGCCCGCGGTGCGCGCACCGCCATCAGCCCTTCGCGGGTGCGCAGATCCTGCGCCGCGGCCGCCTGGGCGTTGGCCTGCGCCCTGGCCGAGCGGGCGGCGAAGCGGCGGGTGTCGATCTGCTCCTGCGAGAGGAGGCCCTCGCTATCCAGTCCCTTGACCCGCGCCGCCTGGGCGGCGGCCTCGTCGGCCAGCAAGCTCTGCTGGGCGGCCAGGGCGGTTTGCTGGGCGAGCTGGGCCCGCAGCAGGGTGTCGTCGAGTTGGACCAGCGGCTGGCCGGCGGCGACCTTGGTCCCGACATCGACCAGCACCCTGGCCACCCGATAGCCGGTAAGCTGGGGAAAGACCGCGATGTCCTCGCGCGGGACCAGGGCGCCGGACGCGATCAGGCCGCCTTCGATCTCCCGGGGCGCCACGGTCACCACGCTGACCGCGCGAGCCTGTTGGCGCGGCGCCTCGGCGGTTTTCTTCTGACAGGCTTGGAGTCCGGCGCCCAGGCCGAGCGCCAGGACGAGGGCAATCGAGAGATCGAAACGGGGCATGGCGGCAAATCTCATCGCATGGTGGCCGAGGTCGCCGCGAAGGCCCATCCGCCGCCCAGCGCCTTATAGGTCTGCACGGCGCGCCGCAACGCCGCGACACGTTCGGCGGTGAGGGCCGCGCGGGTGGTCCGCCAAGCCTGTTCGGCGCTCAAGGCGGTGGTCAGATCGTCCAGGCCCATAGCATAGAGCTTCCTCGCCCCTTCCGAAGCGCGGTGCGCGCGCGCCTCGCCGGCGGTCAGCGCGTCCACGGCCCGCTCGCCGGCCCCAAGGTTCACCAAGGCGTTCTCGGCTTCGCCATAGGCGGTCTGCACGGTCTTTTCGTAGGCAATGACCGCCTGTTCGGTGCGCGCGTCTTCCGCCTTGGCGTCATAGAGCAGCTTTGGAATGTCCAGCACAGGCACGCTGACCCCGGCGCCGAGAGTCCAGAAACCGAGGCTGGTGCTCTGCTGGGCCGGGATCAGGGTGGCTGGCGGAATGAAGGTGACGCCGGGCGACACGGTACGCGACAGGCCAAGGCCCGGCAGGAGGGTGAAGGTCGGAAAGATCGCCAGATGGCGCAGCCTGGCCGTGCCCGCCTCGGATCGCAGATGGGCCTCGGCTTCGCGGACATCGGGGCGGCGGGCCAGAAGATCGCCGGGGATGGCGGCGGGGGGACGGGGGGCGTCGGGCGCCGCCGCTTCCACCGGCAGGCTGGCGATGGGCGCGATCCCCCGGCCGACCAGGATCAGAAGCTGGCGCTGGGCGATATGAAGCTGGGCCGCCAGATCCTCCACCTGCGCCTTGGCCTGGGAAAGATCGCCCGCGACCCGGTCGGCGTCGGTGCGCGCGCCCAGCCCCACCGCGGCCTTCCTCTGGGCGACGGTCTGCAGATCGGTTTCGATGCGGACGCTCTCGCGGGCGTCCTGAAGCTGGATGCCATCGCCCTTGGCCTGGAAATAGTTATCCGCCACGCTGGCCGCGAGGCTGGCCCAGGCCCCTTCGATGTTGAAGCGCGCCGCCGCCAGGTCGGCGTTGGCCACCCTGCGCGCCGTGGCCAGCCGGCCGAACAGATCCAGTTCCCAGGAGACGTTGAAATTCAGCGTCTGGGTGTCGGTGGTCCCGCCGATCGGAAACAGAGAGTTCGACGCGCCGCCCAGATTGTAAGCGTGCTGGCGGTTGACGTTTCCGGCCAGATTGCCGGTGGGCAGAGTCTGCGCCGTCTGACTGTCGCGGGTCGCCTTGGCCTCCAGCACCCGCGCCGCGGCGGTGCGGGCGTCGGGCGAGCGACGGGCGGCCTCGTCCTCCAGGGCGTTGAGCTGAGGATCGTTGAACAGCAGCCACCAGCGATCGAGTTGGGCCGGAGCCAGGGCGGCCGCACCGGCTGGCGCCTCATAGGCGGCGGGCAGCCGAATGTCGGGCGCGTGGTGGGGCGCGGTGGCGCAGGCGCAGAGCGTTCCGGCTAGGCCGAGGAGGATCGCGAAGCGTCTCATCGATCGATATGGCGCGCGGCCGTTCCTGAAAAATGACTTGCCCACCCGGAGCCGGCGTCGAAAGCGTCACTTAGGCGTGGCCGACCGGAAATTCATCTTAACATGCGTTCACAATCGACGCACGATCAGCCATGCAGCGGCGGGGTTCGAGGAGGAAAGGCATGGCGGGTCAGATTCGCGCCGGCATCGGCGGCTGGACGTTCGAGCCGTGGCGGGGGGTGTTCTATCCGCCGGGAACCCGCCAAGCGGACGAGCTGGCCTTCGCCAGCCGCCAGGTCACGGCCATCGAGATCAACGGCACCTATTATTCCTCGCAGAAGCCGGAGACCTTCGCCAAATGGGCCGCCCAGACTCCCGATGGGTTCGTCTTCGCGCTCAAGGCCTCGCGCTTCTGCACCAACCGCCGCGTCCTGGCCGAGGCCGGGGAGTCCGTGGCCCGGTTCCTCGGCCAGGGGTTGGTGGAGCTGGGCGACCGGCTGGGGCCGATCCTGTGGCAATTCATGGCCACCAAAAAATTCGACGCGGCCGATTTCGCCGCCTTCCTCGATCTGCTGCCGCCCTGCCTGGAGGGCCGGCCGCTTCGCCATTGCGTGGAGGTGCGCGACGCCAGTTTCGCCGACCCGGCCTTCGTGGCGCTGTGCCGGAAACGTGGCGTGGCGATCTGCGCCTCGGAAAGCCCCGATTGGCCGCTGATCGCCGATGTCACCGGGGGCTTCGTCTATGCCCGCCTCATGACAGGATCCGACGACATCGAGACGGGCTATGCGGGCGCCGACCTCGACGCCTGGGCGGGGCGCCTGCGCGCCTGGGCCGATGGCGGCGCGCCGCCCGATCTGCCGCTGGTCTCTCCCGCTTCTAGACCGGCGCGAACCGACCGCGACGTCTTCGCCTTCTTCATCAGCGCCGGCAAAGTCCGCGCCCCCGCCGCCGCGCGGGCGCTCATCGAACGATTGGCTTAGGCGTGGGCGGTGAGGCTCGATCACCGCATCGAAGTTCAGAGATTGCGCCAGGCAACCTCGTCCGCCGCGCTGTTCCATTCCCCGAGCGTTTCCTGGACGCCACGCGGATAAGCCTCGTCTGCGCTGAGCGGTTTGCGCAGGATGATTGTCTCGCCCTCGACAAGAAAAGTCACCACGTCGCCCTCCGCGAGGTGGGCGGCTTGGCGGGCCTTCTTGGGAATTGTCAGCCGCCCCTTGGAGGAGATGCGCGCCGGTTCCACAATTCCACCCTTCGTTATTTCCTCAACGGCGAAGATAGTGGAAAGACGAATTGCGCGCGAAGCGCGTCGCCCGCTCAGGCAATCGAGTGAACGCCATTTTTAACCACAAAGGCACAAAGAGCGCGAAGGATTGCATGAAGGAAGATGAAGATGGCGCTTCGCGTGAACCGCTAAATTCACGCTTGGCGCTTTTACTTCGCGTCCTTCGTGTCTTCGTGGTTGAATCTTTTTGCCTTCGGCGACGATCGACCGATGGGCCCGACGTTCACCTCGCCGCTTGACCTCCCTCCCGTAAGACCGCTCCATCCCCGGCATTCGCGAAAGAGGAGCCGCGCCATGACGTCCGACGATCTGATGTTCAAGCCCGGCCTGATGAAGGGCGAGCGCATTCTCATCACCGGCGGCGGCACCGGCCTTGGCAAGGTCATGGCAGAGGCCTGCCTGATGCTGGGGGCGGAGATCTATATCTGCGGGCGCCGGGGCGGGGTGCTGGACGACACGGCCAAGGCATTGATGGACGCGCACGGCGGCAGCGTCACCGGCTTCGCCTGCGACATCCGCGTACCCGAAGCGATCCACGACATGCTCGATCAGGTCTGGGCTGACGGCGGGGCGCTCACCGGCCTGGTCAACAACGCGGCGGGCAATTTCATCAGCCGCACCGAGGATCTTTCGCCGCGCGCCTTCGACGCCATCGCCAACATCGTCTTCCGAGGCTCCTTCTTCGTCACCCTCGACTGCGGCAAGCGCTGGATCGCCGAGGGCAGGAAAGCTTCGGTGGTGTCTATCCTGACCACCTGGGTGTGGAGCGGCGGGCCGTTCACCGTGCCCTCGGCCATGTCCAAGGCGGGCCTGAATGTGATGACCCAGTCCCTGGCCGTGGAGTGGGGCGCCAAGGGGATCCGTTTCAACGCCATCGCGCCGGGGCCCTTTCCCACCGAGGGCATGACCGCGAGACTCAATCCCGGCGCCGGCGAGGCCGCCGGGAGCGGCATGCGCGGCAATCCCATGGGGCGGGCGGGCGAGATGCGCGAACTGGCCAATCTCGCCGTCTATCTGCTCCATCCTCTGTCGGAATACGTCAATGGCCAGACCATCGGCATCGACGGCGGGGCCTGGAACGCCGGCGGCGGATCGTTCGCCGGTCTGCGCGACTGGACCGACCAGCAATGGGCCGCCGCCCGCGCCATGATCCAGGGGGCGAACGAGAAGGATCGGGCCAAGCGGACGGTGTGAGGCGACGCTGTCGCTTACCGATACTCCTCGCGGCGGTTGCCGATGCGCACCACCAGCACTTTCAACATGCGATCCTCAATGCGCGCGATGATCCGATAGTCGCCGACGCGGTATTTCCAGAATTCTCCCAGACGCGATCCCTTCAAGCTTTCGCCGATGCTCCGGGGATCGTCGAGGCGCGCGACCCGCTCGTTCAAGAAGGAAAGAATTCGCCGGGCCATTTGCGGGTCCAGCCGGTCGAGGTTTTTCTGGGCGAGCGCGGAAAGCTCAACCGCCCAAGCCATGGCGTCTCATCACGTCGGCCAGGGGCGTTGTCACGGAGGCGCCGGCGCGAATCGCCTCGAGTTCGCGTTCGGCGAGATACAAATCCTCCAGGTCGTCGAGATGCTCAAGGATGGCCTGAGTGACGTAGAAGGTCTTGCTGCGGCCGGTGAGAGAGGCGAGGGTTTGCAGGCGGGCTTCGACTTCGCCGGGCAATCGGACGGAAATGGGCAAATCCTGTCTCCAAAAAAAGTGCGATACGAGTATCGCACTGGACAAGGGGTCATTGCAAGTGGCGGGTGGACTTCACGAGCCGGGTATCCGATCCTGCCGATCCGCCTCCGACGCCCCGGGCCGTCGCGCCCAATCGAAGACCATGTCCCAACTGCTCTATCTCTCCCCCGGCAAGCGCGAGCAGACCAAGGCGACCAACCGCCTGGCGATCCTCGACGCGGCGCGGGAGGTGTTCGGGGAGTTGGGCTTCGAGGCGGCCACGGTGCGCGACATCATCCGCCGCACGGGCCTGTCGGTGGGGGCCTTCTACAACTACTACCGCTCCAAGGAGGAGGTGTTCGACGCCCTGGCCGATGACGGGGCGCGGCGCTTTCGACCCATCCTCCACGCCCTGTCGGCCAAGGCGAGCGATTTCGAATCCTATCTGCGCGCGGCGGTCAGGGCCTATTTCGATTTCCTGGCCGGCGAGCAGGAAAGCTGGCTGACCAAGGCTTCGGCGGCGCAGCCCCTGCCGCACGCCCGCAACACCCCCGAGATCCTGGCCGTGTTCGAAGAGGTGCGAACGGTGTTCGCCGATGTCATGGACCGCGGGCTCGCGCCCAAGGTCGATCTCGACTATCTGGCCGCCGGCTGCATCGCAGTGGCCCGGGAGATCGGTGAGAAGATGATGGAGCGCCAAGGGGCGGACACCGAAGCCGCCGCCGAATTCGTGGTGCGCCTGATCCTGGGCGGCCTGCCGGCCCTGCCCAGAACGGAGGCTTGACGCTTCATGGCCGACCCGACGCTCCGCAAATTCGCCCTGCGCGCCATGCTGTCCTTGCCCGGGCCGGCCTTAAGGGGCCTGGCCGGCGGGAGCGTCGTCTATGTGGGCGGGCGGACCCTCGATCCGCGCCTGCAGTTCCTGGCCGCCCAGGCGCGCCGCGCGCCGCCCATGTCGGCAGCGACGCCAGCGCAGGCTCGCGCCGGCAGCGCCGAGGGTCTGGTGCTGGTTGCCGGCCGGCTGGAGCGCGGGGTGCGCGTGGAGGCGTTCACCGTCCCGGGGGCCGAAGGGCCGGTCGCGGCGCGAGCCTATCGCTCGGCGAACCAGGATCCGGACGCGCCGCTGATGGTGTTCGCCCACTTCGGCGGCGGGGTGATCGGCGATCTGGACACCTGCGAGGTGTTCTGCTCCATCCTGGCCAGGCTCGCCCGCTGTCCGGTCCTGTCGGTGGATTACCGTCTGGCGCCGGAGCATCGCTTTCCGGCCGGCCTGGAAGACATGCTGGCCGCCTGGCGCTGGGCGCGCGACAACGCCCCGCGCTTCGGAGCGCCGACGGGCCATGTCGCGGTGGGTGGCGATTCCATGGGCGGCAATTTCGCCGCGACGATCTGCCAGGAGGCGAAGCGGACCGGCGAGCCCCAGCCCGTCCTGCAACTGCTCATCTATCCGGGCCTGGACCTGGCTAGCGAAAGCGCCTCGATGACGACCTATGCCGAGGCCTATCCCTTGTCGCGCGCCACCATGGAATGGTTCATGGGCCACTATCTGGGTCCAGGAGACTCACCGGCCGATCCCAGGCTCTCGCCGCTGCGGACGGGCGATCTTTCCGGACTGGCGCCGGCGGTGATGGCCACGGCGGGGTTCGACCCGCTCCTCGATCAGGGGGAGGCGTATGCGCGCCGATTGGCCGAGGCGGGCGTGCCGGTCGCCTATCGCTGCTACGACCACCTGGCCCATGCCTTCACCGCCTTCACCGGCGCGGTCCCCGCCGCCGACCTGGCCTGCCGCGAGATCGCCGCCCTGGTCCGCGCCGCTTTCGCCGCTCCCTCGGCCTGAGCCATGCGAGCCCTCCTCGTCGAACGGCTGGCGGCGGGCTACGCCGGCTGCGCGCTCAAGGAG
>JALYTR010000162.1 GCA_030854165.1 Pseudomonadota bacterium
GGTCTCGCTCGAGCCCGACGACATCATCGTCATCCCCTACAGGTCGCAGGTGGTCTCCATCGGCGGCGAAGTGACCGAGGCCCAGGCCCTCCTCTATCAACCCGGCCTCACCGCCCGAGCCTATGTGCAGAAGGCCGGAGGCTTCAACAATATCGCCGACAAGGGCCACATCCTGGTGATTCACCCCGACGGCTCGACCGAGATCAACGGCGCGGTGCAGCCGGGCGACCGGGTCCTGGTTCTGGTCAAACTGCCCGGCAGGCTCCTCGACGTCCTCGCGGCGGTCACTCAGATCCTCTATCAGACCGCCATCGCCGGCGAAGCCGCCGCGCACTTCTAGGGGCTGGTCGCGTGGGCGAGGTCAATGTCGCGGCCTCACCGCGCGTCACATCGGGGAGGGGCGAACTCGCCGACATCCTCAGGCGTCGCGAGGTGCGCCGCGTCGTCTATTTCCACTGCGACCACTTCGAGCCGTGGCGGCCGGTTCCGGGAAGCCGGACCTTGGAGGAGAACGCCGCCGACGTGCTGCGTTTCGCCGACGCCAGCGCGGCCAATGAATTTTCCCGGCGCCTGACGCTGTTCTACAAATGCCAGGTGGGCGTCACCCGCAACGTGACCTCGCCGGGGGTCAGCGCCATCGCGCCCGATGACGTGTTCGGCTTCGCTCCGCGCACCGCGGGCCAGGAGGCGTTGTTCGCCGGCGCCATGCGCGGGCTGATGGGCCGCGTCGATCACGAAATTCAGGTTCACATCCATCACGAGCATCACACCTACAACACCTCACACCGCGACCCACAGGTCATCGAGATGTTCCGCCGCCCCGAGATCCGGGCCCGCGACGCGGCCAGGTTCGAACTTCACCTGAACCTCTCCCTCGACGCCATCCGCCAGGAGACCGGCCTGACCCTTGACCGCTGGTTTTTCGTCCATGGCGTGTGGGCGTTGAACGCCTCGGACCCCACCGTCTGTCACATCACCGACGAGATCGCGATCCTGATGCGCAATGGCTGCCTGGGCGATTTCACCTTCCCAGCCGGACGCCCCAACGTCGATCCGGTTCTTGAACAGCCCTATTTCGCGCTTCCCTTGAACGCGCCGCAATCCTATGTCCTGCGCGAGGCGGAGCCGGAACGCGCCTTTGGCAACCCGGACGCCGCCGCACGAAAATTTTTCATCTGGGCTTCCAATATCCGCCATATGGGATCGTCGCTCGACTACTTCGCTCAGCACGTCGATGAGAAATTGAAGGAACCTCGCCTCTTTGCGGCTGAGGTTCTTCAGCGATCTTACGTCGTCGACGGGACCCTGTACTTCAAGACCCACAGTCATTCCATGCATACCCAGTACTGGCGGAGTGACGAGCCGGTTGTCCATCCTCATCAACACCCCGCCGTGCGAGCCCTCATGGGCGCGGTGTTCGACGCCGCCACGAGGGCGGGCGCCGGCGTGGAGTTTCTGACCGCCAGCGAGGTCTACGACGAGTTCGTCCAGCCGCGCCCGGCGCCGCCTGAGGGATTCGCCTTGAAGGCGCCTTATGGCCTCCTGGGATCGGCGACCATCGAGCCGGTGCTCGGCGACGCCCCTCCCCGCGTGCGCCTCTCGCACGCCGACGAGGTGGACGCCGCCTGTACGGCCGTCCTTCGCGAGGCCCTGGCCCGCGACGGCCCGACCGCGCCGGGCGTGGGCGAATACTATCAGCGGCGCGCCGAGCGCGGCGAGGTGCTGATGCCCTATGAGACGCGCATCGCCCAGGCGCTGCTTCAGGAGGCGCCTTTCACCAGCATCTATGAAATCGGCTCTGGCGTCTCGGCCCTGCCGTTCTTTCTGTCGCTGAACGGAGCGCGGAGCGTGGGCGTGGAGCGGGACATGTCCCGGGTGAACCTGGGTCGAACCATCCTCGAACGGCTGTCGGCGGAACATCCAGAGCTGCCCAAGCTGTGTGAACTGCGCCGCGCCTCGGCGCCGGAAATGTTTCGCGATCTGGAGGTGGGCGACTGCGCCGCCGTGTTCACCAATGTCACCGGTTCGATCTCTCCGGACGATCTGGATGAGGTGATTCGCCAGCTGGCCGGCTTCCGCGCCGTCATTGTCGATCTGTCGCGCTTCTTCGAGATCCGCGACAAGGCCGAACAAGCGGCCCTGCTCGATCGGCTGATGCGGGCGGGATGCGGCGCTCCGGCCCCTCTGGCGACGCCGGGCGACACCTACTGGATGTTCCGCCGAGAGTCAGCTCTCGATCCAGACGACGATTGACGATGCGCCCTGGCGGCGCCTTGACGGCCCTCAGTCGGCCAGGACCGACTCCGTTGCGGACGCGTCGGCGAAGATTTCTGGACCCATGATCGGCTGGAACAGGATCTTGCCCCAGGTCTCGTCGATCTTGGCCCCTCTCTGGCGACTCCATTCGAGCAGGGCCGCGTCGAAGGCTTGGCCTTCGGAGCCGATATTGGGATTGAGGTGCAGGTAGATGGCGCCGGGATAGCGCATGTGGCGGCGGGCCAGGTCGTCGAGGAAGAACCGCCAGTCCTCCGTCGACCAGTGATCGCGGTCGCCGTTGGGATGATAGGCCAGGACGTGAAAGACCTGCCAGATCGTCGTGACGAGGTCGAACTTTGTCCCCAGATCCGGCAACGGGGTGCGATGACGCGTCGGCTCAATGCGCCGGTCGAGCTGAAGGGCCTCGCAGATGTCGTCGTAGAGGGGGACGCTAATATCGGTGCCCACCACGGTGTGGCCGAGCGCCTGGCAGACCGCCGCGAAATGGCCCGCCCCCATGCCGATATCGAGAATGGTCTTGGGCGCGCAGGCATCCAGGCCCAGTTCCCGGGCGCTGGTGACCTTATGACCGATCCAGAACGGCAGGTCGGCGTATTTGTAGATGCCGATCGGATCGAAATCGGCTAGTTGCGCGGCGTATTTGTCTTGCAGGTGGCGCACGCGCTCCGGATCGACAGCGTCGGTCACCCGGCGATAAATGGCGAGGGTCTGCGGGTTCGACTCCAGGGTTTTGGCGATCTCCTCGACCCGTTCGCGATAGTCATCTAGGGGTTTATAGGTCAAGGCGACAGTCCATGGTCGGCGGCGGGCGGCGAGCGGCGCCACTGCATAGCCGCATAGGCCAGGACTCTCAATGGCCGGACACTATTCAAGCGCCGGCCTTGACCAGCACCATGGCGGTGGCGGGCGCCAACTCGATCGGCCCAGCCAGGAGCCGCCGGGTCGTCCGATCGCGCCACCCTTCCCGACCCAGTTCGAAACGGGCCGACGTTGTGGAGGAAGGATTGACGAGCGCCAGGGCGCGTTCGAAGCGGCGAAAATAAACGCCGCCTCGCTCGTCCATCGCGCCCATGGGGCGGCCAATTTTCAGGTAGAGCTCGGGAAAGTCGTAGAGAACCCCGGCCGCCAGTTCCTCGGGCAACAATGCGAGATAGGTTCTATCCCCCTTCATCAGCAGGTAGTTGGCCAGCGACCAGTCGATCGTCGCCGGCGTGATCTGGGCAAGCGTGGGACAGACATATTCCATTGAGATCAGCGCCTTGCTACGGGCGAGATCGCGAAAAAGCGTGATGCGGTCGAGCCATGCCGCGTCGGTCTGCGAGGGACCGCAGTGTCGTTCGAACCCCTCCTCATCGAGCACGATATCCAGATATCGAGCGATTTTGAGGAAGTCGGCGCGGTCGGCGCCGCCGTAGTTCAGATTGCCGGTAAGGGCCAAACCTCGCGCATGCACGCGCGGGGCCAGCCAACGCATCCAGTCGGCTTGTTGGTCGGCGAATGTCGGATCGAGTTTTTGGCCGCTGTAGAGACGATGCATCGCCCCGTCGCGGCGCACGCCACACTCATAGAAACCATTGGTGTTGGCGAGATTGTCGACACCGATCGCCTCGTATGGCCGCTTGGCTTGCGCATCGACGACTCCCTGCTTGTACAGGGCTTGCCGGACAGCGGGGTTGCTGATGTCGATATTGACATATTGACCCGTGAACTCGTGGGTAGGCTGGCCATCGCAACCGTAAACAATCCAATCGGGGTGATTTGCCTTGTACCAGGCCAGGTCATGGCTTTTGTCCAGATCCCGATCGACGGTCATGTAGCTGGTCGAATAGACGCCCGGGACAACGGGACCGGTCGTGGCCGCGGCCCACAAAAAATCGCGCCGGCCGATCAGGATATTCTTATCCTTGAGCCGATAGTCGAAGATCTGCGCGCGCCCGATCCGATCGGGCACGGGAACGGGCAGGGAAAATGGCGCCGTCGCGGCCGACACCGCGCTGGACAAAAGGCAGGCCAGGACCGCTGCGATCAAACCGCCGCGCCAGCGCTCCATGATCTCTCCTTAGTGAACCGTTTTCATCGCCCCATTGTGCCCCAAAGACCCGGTCATCGCAATCCAACACCGATCGCCCGCCTCGACAAGCGGCGCCGCGCCGACGCGGTTGAATTGAACCCCCAGGGTTGTGTATGGAGTGCCGATGATCGTTTTTGAGTTGCCGGCCCACCACCACGGCGAGGGGTTGCGGGCGGCGGCCATCGGCAGTTGCCGGGTCGTCAATCCCATCAGTGTCCTGGCGGAACGCGGCGATCTGAAGATTTGCGCATCCGGCCTGCAGGCGACCCATTCAGCGGCCGAGGCATTGCAGATCGTAAGATTTATCGGGGGTGAGATCGAAATCCCCGACAAACTCAGCCCCTACATATTCGATGCGGAACGGACCCCTTCTCCCCTGCCGCTAGAGCGGACGGTGGCGGGCGGCGTCGATGCGGTTATCGTAGAGATTTCGGATGACCGAAATTTTTTCTATCGCGACATCGCACTTCAACAGAATTTCTTCTCCATCAATCTGGTGCGCCCCGGCGGCGTCGCCCTGTTGCCGTGGTTCCGAGACTTGTGCGCGGATCGACCGATCGATGAAGCCTGCGTTCAGTCGGCCCTCGACCAATTGAAAAAAGCCGGCCACCGGCACGACGATGCGATGGCCGAACTGTTGCGCAATATTCGCCAGGAACGGCAAAGCGAAGAGGAGATCACGCGGCAACTGGCGTCGATGATGTCGAAATGGGGCGGCCGATGGATCGTCGTGGGCACCTTTGACGTGCCCGGTCACGACGGCGCGGTAATGCGCCACAGGCGCACGCTCAACGAACGGCTCAACAATGCGGCGCGACAGTGCGGCGCGGCGTTTTTCGACCCGTCGAAACTGGTCGCCGAGCACGGGAAGGCCACCGCTCTTGATGGAGGCGGCGCCGACATCCACGAGTATGCGCCGGCTTTTTATTCGACGGTCGGCGAGACGCTGGTGGATCTGCTTCGTCCCGAAGGACCCCTTGTCCGCGGGCGCCCCGCGGCGTGCGCGCCGCCCGCGGCGGCGGAGACATCTCGATCCGAATATCTGGCTCGATCGCGCCTCGCCAAGACAGTAAATCGAGAATTGATCGAGCTGCATCGCGGCCGGCTCGCCTCGCTTGGTGTTAGCGTCAGCGGCCTTGGCCCTCACTACAAGGCCGTGATCGAGCGTGAAACCCTGGTCGGGGTTCGCGAGCTGGGCGCACTCGAGCTGATCTCGACCTACCTGCCGACCTATGACGCCTACGCTGTCCTGCGCGCGGGCCTTGGCGAACTGGCCCTGTTGATCGCCGCGAGCGGCCGAACAGCCATCGCCTATGAACCGTATGCCACCCGCCGGGCGGCCATCGAGGCAGGCAGGGCTCACCTGGAAGCAATCGACTTGATCGCCCCCGGACTTCTGACGATTTCGCCGGCTTGACGCCGGAAGG
>JALYTR010000163.1 GCA_030854165.1 Pseudomonadota bacterium
GCCGAGAGCGTCTCGTCCGAGGATCCTTCCGGCGGTAATCCTGGCGCCAGCGTCGCCCAGCGCTCCTCGAGCAGCTGTCGCAGTTCTTCGGCGCGGAGCGGTCGATATCGATGAACAAAGCCAATCCGGGAATAGAGCTGAGCGTGCCGCGCCAAGCGCTTCTTGAGACCGGGCATGCCGATCAGCACGACCGGCACTCCACTCTGATCGAAGATGTCTCGAACCTCTTCGAGGCTCGAGGCGCGCAGCCGGTCGGCCTCGTCGAAAACGACGAGTTCCGCTGGGCTGAGCCAGTGGCGGTGAATCGGCGCGGGCCAATAGAACGGCGCGGCGGACCGCGGCGCCGGTTCCCTCAGCCAGTCCTCGGTCGTCTTCATCCGCTCCAGCTTGGCTTTGAGCGCTGCGTCCTGGGCAGCGGTGTGGTCCCGGTGTACGCGACGGATCGGCTCCTCGGCGACATCTCGAAGCCGTGTGACCGCCCGCTTTAGGCCGCCACGGACGGAACCCGGCGAGTTCGCCACGTCGGGCGTGTAGTAAATTGCCCGCCGTCGATGGCGGCCAGAGTTCCAACTGGCCGTTCATCTTCGGCGATCCACCAAGACGCCGGCCGACGGCGTTCCCGTGGCGCTGGCGGTTGTGGGCATGTCGATGCTCGTGTGCGGCCACGCTGGCGAGGATTTCGGCGAGCAGCCGGCCGTCGTTGGTGGTGACGCCGAGAGAGGGGAGCGCAGAAGAAAGATAGACCTTATTGCCTGCTAACGGGCGGCCAGCTTGTCTAGGAAGGTTCCTCATCGCGAAAGCGCGACGCGCGCTCGACCAAGTCGATCATGTGAGCGGCGGCCTGTGTCGTCAGCGCATGATGCGTGAAGCCCGGGTGAGGCGCGATGTAGGCGGCCATCTCACCGGCCAGTTCGAGCTGTCGATCCGAGGCCGTGGCGAGCAAGGAGATCAACAGGTTCTCAAGCGCGATAACCCGGACATGCAGAGACGCGATCTCGGCGCGGCCATTTTCCGGCATGGGCGCCTCGCCTTCGACGGGTGCGGAAGCGGACTGCGGCCCGTCCGGTTCAGCCCCGCCCTCGTTGTCCCACCTGGCGAGCGCGCGTTTACGCAGCTTCAGGGGGTCATTGGCGGAGTCGGAGCTTTCGTCAGACATGAGCCTGTTTCCTTCGCTTTGGAGCTCGCACCCTATTGGTAGCCAACGTTCATCACGTAGTCGCGGAGCATCCTTTCCGCGCCGACGGCGAAATCGGGGCCGCTCAAGTCCGCAGCTCGGCGCTCAAGGCCGTTTCTCCGCGTCCGAAAAGATGCGCGCCGAACTTTAGGGCCGCGAAGTCGCGATCAACCGATCGGATAAATCCTCAGTCCACCTCTATGCCTGTCGGCCAATGGGGCGGACGCGGCGGCCACCTCTGGTCATCCGAGGGGTTCACCTCAACAGCGATCAGTCCATAGTGGGCCTCAAGGCAGTCGGCGCAGGGGCGGTGTTGCTCAAGTTTGGAGGCGGCGATCCGTGACCACAAAAAACATGATCATCGACTCGTCGGATCAGGTCCCTAGCCTCACCCTGCTAAAACGCTTCCCCGTTCCGAGAAATTTCAAGACCGCGCCGGAGTCGCGTATCGAGAAGGGGCGAACCTGGCTCGCCCCAGTCGGCGCCACCCGGGTGAAGACCTTCGCAATCTATCGCTACGATCCCGAGGCCGAAAGCAACCCACGCATCGATATGTACGCGGTGGACCTCGACGACTGCGGCCCGATGGTCCTCGACGCGCTGATCTGGATCAAGAACAAGGTCGACTCGACGCTCACCTTCCGCCGGTCGTGCCGGGAAGGCATCTGCGGCTCCTGCGCGATGAACATGGACGGCACGAACTGGCTGGCCTGCACCCGGTTCATTTCTGACATGAGCCGGTCGGCGACGATCTTTCCTCTGGCCAACTTGCCGATCATCAAAGACCTGGTTCCGGACACGACCCACCTCTTCGCACAGTATGAGATGATCAAGCCCTGGCTACATGTCGAGACGCCAGTGCCCGAGAAGGAGCGGCTGCAGTCGCCGCAAGAGCGCGCCGAACTCGACGGCTATTACGAATGCATCCTCTGCTTTTGCTGCACGTCCGGCTGTCCCAGCCACTGGTGGAATGGCAATCGTTTCCTAGGACCCGCCGCTCTCCTCCAGGCCTATCGCTGGCTGGCGGACAGCCGTGACGAAGCCAAGGACGAACGTCTCGACACGCTCGAAGACCCCTTTCGCCTCTACCGCTGCCACACTATCCTCAACTGCACGCGGACCTGCCCCAAGGGATTGAACCCCGGCAAGGCGATCGCCGAGATCAAGAAGATGGTCATCGAGCGGGAGGGTTAAGCCATGGACCCTGAACCGGCGATCACAAAAGCCGTGCCCCGCCCCCGGCCGCAATCGCCCAACATCCAGATTTACCGGCCGCAGCTCACCTCCGTCCTGTCGATCGCCAATCGCATCTCAGGCGTCATCCTGAGTCTAGGGGCCGTCGGATTGGTGATCTGGCTAAGCGCCGCGGCGGCGGGACCAGAGACCTATGGGAACATCCACCGGGTGATTGCGTCCTGGGCCGGTCAGGCGCTGCTGCTTGGCTTCACGTTCGCCTTCTTCCTGCATCTCTGCGGCGGCATCCGCCACCTCGTCTGGGACACAGTTCACGGCTTCGAACTCCGGTCGATCTACATCTCCGGATGGACGGTCGTGGCCGCGAGCATCACCCTCACCGTGGCGGCCTGGACCGCCGGCTTATTTCTGGCGAGGTAGGGGAATGGACCGCCGCTCCATGCAAACACCCCTAGTGAAGGCCATGGGCCTCGGCTCGGCGAAATCTGGCGTGGCGCACTGGTGGGCGCAGCGGGCGTCGGCCGTTGCGCTCGTGCCGCTGACGCTTTGGTTCGCTGCCTCGATCATCGCCCATTCGGGCAGCGACTACGCGGCGTTCCTCGCCTGGCTAAGGTCACCGTTGACGATGGGTGCGATGATCATGTTGCTGGTCGCCCTGTTTCATCACGCCGCTCTGGGCCTGCAGGTGGTCATCGAGGACTACGTCCCCTCGGGGGCGAAATTCGCCGCGGTCGTCGCAGTGCGACTTGGCTGCTTTGCGTTGGCGACCGCCGGTATCCTGGCGACCTTAAGCGTCGCCTTTAGCCGTTAAAATGGGACCTCCGCCGGCCATTGATATGCGTAGATCGTCCGCAGCGTCGCTTGTTGCGCGCCGTCGGTGCGCGGAGAGCCCGCGCAGCCTGGACTGGGCAAGCGGCTGGTCGCATTCACCGCCAGAAACTGGAGGGGCGGCAGCCCGTTGGCGCGACAATGTCGCTGGATGACGCTCAGAAAATATCGCGCCGCCCTCCAGTGCAAGCCGATTTCGGCGCTGATTTCCTTGTAGGTGTAAGGCGGCAAATTTCCTGAAGCCCGCCTGACCAGATGTGGCCAAGCTGTCCTGGCCCGCTCTATATGGTCGATGGTCACGTGGGTCCTCCTTGTGTTTTGTGACGGCGCGCCCGGTGACGGCGGCCCCGAGTGCGCCAAGCACCGCCAGCCCAATCGCCCCGCGCCCGAAACTTAAGCAGCGAGTCGTTTTCAGTCAGGCTGCCAAGGGGGTCGGCGCCGACCCCGAGCGGCAGCAGGGCTATTGGCAGGTGCACAAGACCTGGATGCATTTCGTGCAGGCGGACAGCCACATCGTATTCCTCGAAAGTCTGCGGGCCTGTTGGCGCAATTCAGCCTCGATCGTCTGCCTCGCCAGCAGAGGGGGGAACGGGATAGATCACCTTTCGATCCTCGCGAACGACCGCGCCTGGCGTCAACCGCGCCTCATCGACATGCGATTTTCCCAGGATATGGAAGACGTTATCGCCGGCGGCGAGAAGATAGTCAGTGATGATCCGACGATGGCAGCGCCACCAGACCGTCTCGGCGCACATGTTGGCGCACCGGCGCTGACTGCCAAGGTCTCGCAGCCGAGCGAGCCCAACGGCGAACGAGCCTGTCAGGGCGTAGTCGGCGTAGTTCCGAAAGCTCCGCACGTTCCAAAAGCCATTCAGCAAGGGATCGGCGGGATGCTGGTTTTTACGAAGACCGCCGAGTTCGGCGATATGCTCATAGCCGATTTGCCACGGCGCGAGTCCCTCGGGGAAGGTCTGTTCGTTGAACTGCGGATTGGTGCGGGACCGCGGCATTGACCTCACGTCCACGACAGTATCGACCGCAGACTCCCGGAGAAGATCGACGAACTCAGGAAGCGACCGGGTTCCGTGTCCTATGGTGAAGAAGGCATTCGCCATCGCCGCCGGTTTCCGCGAGGTGGTGCAGCCCGCGTCGCGAGTTCCCGCGATTGGTGGCCGCTTCGCCAGCGGAGAGGCCAATCGGGGACGATTGGATACTGCTTCACGTAGGCGAACGGATCGCCTAGCTGCCGGTTCCCCAAACGACGGCTCTCTTGCGCTCCTGTCCGCCCAATGAGCGGGTCGATCGGAAAGAAGGTTCAAGGGAGGTGCGAAGGCCCACAGCCGAACCGATATGTCTTCCGCAAAGTTGATCGGAACATCGAGGTTTCCATGCGCGCCGAAGAGCAAAGACGTGAGCTGAGGGCGGCGCTGGCCCCAGGGACCGCCGTTGGCGTCAGCGAGGCGATGATCTACGACCTGGTGCATGCCTTCTACGCTCGGGTCCGGTCCGATGAGGTCATAGGGCCCGTGTTCGAACGCGCGGTCGCAAACTGGGACGCCCATCTCGCGAAGCTTTGCGACTTCTGGTCGTCGGTGCTGCTCATGAGCGGGCGCTTCAAGGGGACCCCAATGGCGACCCACGCTCTCTTGCCGGACATCCAGCCCCGCCACTTCGCGCGCTGGCTTGAGCTGTTTCAAGACACGGCGCGGTCTCGCTGCCCCTCGCCGGCAGCGGCTCTGTTCATCGCCAAGGCCGAGATCATCGGCCAGAGCCTTCAACTCGGCATCGCCGCAACTCGGGGAAACCCCCACCCCGTAGAATTGCCCCTGTGATGCAGCAAGATCCGGCCCATCGTGATCACCGCCATTTCGCCATGACCTCAGCGCCGGATCCGAAGGGCCGGTTGTGCCATCTCGATCGGTGAGGTCGGTAAAATCTCTATCAATGATCTACAAATATTTTGCGTCTAATATTAGTTATCGGAAATATGTGACCATAAGTCACGGAAAACCCTACAGTTCTGGTGTCGGTTCCGGCCGAGGTTATCAGAAATACGGTGCTTCGGAGCGATCGGGCGAAATCCTTCGACCGCACCTTTTACTTCTTTTTGGCGCCGCTTGAGCCGCCACCATGGCAAACGAGCCTTCCTCGAAGAGCACACCGACGATCGGGCAGTCTGGGACGCCCGCCTTCTCGGAAGCGTCCGGCGATCTCGCTCATGACCCGCTCAAGGCGGTGAAGATCGGCCACCTTGCGGCGGATGTCCGCTACAGGCTCGAGGATCAGAGCGTGAACCTGGTCGCAGGAATAGGCATGGCGGTCGACTAGGCTCAGCAGGCCGCGGAGTTCCACCAGCCTAAACCTGACGGATGAAGGTCAGGCCCCTGAGATGCTGATCGGTGTAGAGCCGGTAGCTGCCCGCGCTGCGTGAGACCGAATCGCCGCTTGAGCCTGGGATGAGAACGATGTCTTTGGAAGCCGTGAGGGCATGGTCGCGCGGGTCACGCCATCAGGAGCGCTGGCCATGACCGCCGCCGCGATCAAGGTCTACCCCGGTTCGGCGC